>JACPTD010000093.1 GCA_016192955.1 Candidatus Woesearchaeota archaeon
CGTCAAGAAACCAAAAGCTAATTATGGGAAGTCTTAGGAACATTAGGATCTGAAAGGCTTACGCGTCGCCCCTTAATTCGGTAGAGGAAATTGTTCTTCAAGAAATAAGAATAAGCTCTTGATTTACCTTCGGAGATACTGTATTTTCAATAACATTTATAAATTGATGACTATTCCAATTTACTGAAAGGTAACCCGGTGAAAGCTTGGTTATGCTGGATGACAACTTTTGTTCTCCAGTTTTAATGTTTAATGAATCAATAGGCGAGCCTCGAACGACTGGCAACGAGTGAGAGGCGAGCACAAAGTAATGTTCCGAAGGAACGGATTGAATTAACAAATATTCAAATTTCAAACTAAAATGGCAAGAATGCACTCAAGGAAGAAGGGGAAGCACGGCTCTAAAAAGCCGGTTAAGAAGACAGCTCCTTCTTGGATTAGATACAAGGCAAAAGAAGCTGAATTGCTGATAACAAAGCTTGCAAAAGAAGGCAGGAGCACTTCCCAGATTGGCACACTGCTGAGGGATGTTTATGGGATTCCGAGCGTTTTGGCTTTATGCGGCAAGTCAATAAGCGCAATCCTCAAGGAGAAAAACCTTGCGCAGGACACTCCAGAGGACTTGGTTGCTTTGTTCAAAAAGTATGCTGCTGTCAGAAAGCATCTTGAATCCAACAGGCATGACGAGACAGCGGCAAGGGGCTTATTGCTCACAGAGTCAAAAATCAACAGGCTGACAAAATACTACAAAAGGGCGGGAAGAATACCTGAAGAGTGGAAGTTTGACACGGAAAGGGCCGGATTTTTTGGGGAGTAATGTTTATTTTAAAGTTAATTTTAGTGTGATTCCTATATCAACCTTTAGTCAACACAATCAGTACTTCAGCGAATTGATTATCCTACTTTTGAACTATCATCTGAGCCATAGTCGAATTCCCTTCTATTTTTCTGACCACATACGCAGGATGTGCAAATTGAGGAACTTTCTGTTGAGCCATCAAAATTCCATCTCTTTCTTCTATGCCAAATGATTCATTATTCCTTATTCTAAAATTGCAGTATTCTTCGTCAATCTTTACTGCAAATAAAAATAGATAATTGGATATTTTGCTATTTGCTGAATAATTATCATAAAGCAAATATATTTCATTGCAGTCCTGAGAATTTATAAGAGATATATCCAAGTCCTGCCCAAGCAAGAATGTCAAATCTGTGTAATAAGGTTCTTTTTCTATCTTATTCACTAGTTCTTTTGATATGTCAAGGATATGTCCAAGCCTCAAAGGGACTTCATAGCTAAAGCTTGAGATTTCAGCATATTGCCCGTCTTTTCTGATTTTAACAGGGAAATCAACATAAACTTCTATTTTATCCTTTAAGATTGTGGTGTTAGCAGTTGCTTCAGTGAAAGAGATGTTGAAGCCCTGCTGCTCAAACAAGCTGAAATCTATGCAATTTTCAAATTCTATTGCAAGAAGCCCCTCCAATTCATTTTCCACTATTTTCTTTGACGGAATTTGGCTTTTTCCTTTGTAAAAATAGGGCAAGTCAGCATAGTCCCCATCATAAAAGTCAAATGGCAGCACATTGTAGCCTCCCTTAAGGCCAATTCTGTACGCTGCACTTATGGATGAATCCTTAAGGCATATGTCAATATAGGACTTGATTGGCAAAAAGTCTGCTGATATCTGCTGTGTATTGGCTGTTTTTTCAAGGACCTTTTCTTGCTTTAAATTTCCAACAAAATAATACCCAATTCCTATCACAAACAATAGTATTATTCCAAGTATCAAGAACAATGAAATCTGGGCTTTTGTTATTTTCATTTTCAGTTCCCTATAGATTTAACCGCTTTCTCAATGTCTTTCTCGCTGTATCCCCCTTTGTAAAGGGCTTCCTTTATCTGCTGGAGTGAAAATCCACTCCTTATGTTCTGTGATATGTAGTCCCTGAGCGATTCAATTATTTGGCTTTCTTTTTTCTTCTTGATAAACAGGAATATCGCTCCTATAAGCAGAACAAAAAATAGTATGGAAATCCATAACACATAATTTGGATTTTTCTTTTCTTCAATATTTTTAGAAGTAATTTTTTTGCCAGTTTCTGAAGAAGCCTGTGCTGATAAATTTGAGGAAACTGAAATGCCGCAGTCTGAATCCGTCTTTGGAGAGCAGTCAGGATCGCAAATCCCGTCGCTTATGCTGTCGCAAAAATCATCTTTGCTGCCGGATGGGCAGTCTTTTGTGCAGCTTTCATGGCTTTCATGCCCCTCGCATACATTGTTGCCGCAGGTGTTTGAGAAAGAGCTCACGTCAAGCTCCATTATTTTTGAATTTTGAGGATTATACAGCTCTATTCTGGCCGCATTTTCCTTGTATGGCATGTAGATAAGATAGTTTTTGTTCTCTGACATGTTATAATATATTGTACCTATATTTGAGCTGTCAAACGACAATGCCTTAACAGCAAAGCCTGACTTTTCATTGTTTTTTACTGCTTTGTCTATGTCCCTTAAAGCAATGCTGTTGAATGTCACAGAGCCAAGCGCATGATTTACATTAAGGACAAAGTACTTCTCAGCGCTCGCTATGCTGGGCAGCAAAATCAGCAGCAATAGCGATAAAATTATTTTTTTATTCATCTTATTGTATTGTGGCATTTAATAAAATCTGGGCGAATGCCTTATTCCTGTTTTTGTCAATAGTTTTTATAAAAATGAAATTTGTGCCGTTAGCCAGGGCTATCGCAAGGCTTTCATTCACTTCGTGCGTTGAAATTCTTGAAGGCAAGGATAAATTGCCTATGGATAAAGAGTAGTTTATCGGGTAATTGGCCGCTGATATGCTGAATGAAAAATTGGCAATGCTGTTATTGTAAGTTGAGTTGTCTGGCGTGTAAACTATGATTTTTGGCGGAGTTGCAAAAGTTATTATTTCATCAGCAAGCTTTTTTGGAGTAAGCGCATAATCGCAAAAATCAGCAAAAACATTGCCTATTTCCGCATTGGATATGTTATTATAGAAAAGAACTTGCGGGTTTACTCTTGCAATTCTAATGCTTTCCTTAACGCAATATTGCTCGTTATTGTCAAGCAGTATCACCAAATCTTTGCTATTGCTGTATGACGGGCAGGATTTGGCAGCAAAATTGGCTAAAGTTGGAATATTGGCATAGGACAATGACTGCTCTAATCTGTAAATATTGAGGCTGTTTTTATTGCCTGAGAACTTGTCAATTGAGAAAAACAGGTTAAGGAAGTTCTGGACATCAATTTCAAATTTCTGCTGCCCGTTGTCAAGCGCATCGTAATTTTGCGCTGCGAAAATTAATCCATGCTTTTCATTGGCATTGCCCCAGTCAGCGCTTATTGGCAGGCACTTGTTCTTGTTCAATAAAACTAAAGCCTGGCTTTTGCCTGGTGATTTTTGAGTGCCATCAGCATATTTTACAACTATGCTTACATCCAGTCTTTTAACGCCTTCAAAATAGCCGACTTTCGAGCTGTCCCAGTTATTTGCGTAAAGATTGTCATTTGCTGCCCCGTCATTATGAGAGCCATCATCATAAAGCGCTATTGAGTCAATTCCCTGTGCTCCGTCCCTTAGCTCAGCGATAACAGAAATAACATCAGTTTTGTCATAAAGGAAATGCCTTATGTTAAATGACGATTTGTAATAATCAGAAGCGGGATTCAAAGCCAGAGCGCCAGTATCTTTTTTATCTTTAATGCTGTAGAGCCTGGCAATGTATGATTTGTCAGTTATATTCCTGCAGAACACTATATCGCTGCAGTCCCTGTTTATATTTGTGCCATAGCTGCTTATGCAGTTTCCGCTCAAATAGTTAGTCAAACAATACCCTTCCTTGTCAATGCAGCAGCCTACACTGCATTCTTCTAATTCATTGCATTTTTTGCCTTCAATAAGCCTGCCATAGCACTCTGCTTTTGATGTCTGCTGGCATATTGAAGTGCAGCAGCCTTCATTACTGCCGCTTATTGTTGCTGCATAGCCTGTTATTTGCTGCGGCTTATTTGTTATTGTGGTGATATTCATTGCAAAGATTGAAATTACAAACAATAAGGAAACAAATATTGAGTATGCCTTGACAAACTGCGCTTGAGAATGCCTTTTCAATAACCCGTCAATGTAGTTTTCGTCATAGCCGTGCTTAACCAGCACATGCTTCACAGAGCGCTTTGAGTAGCCTTTGCTTAAATGCTCCCTTACGTACTTTCTCAGCCCTCTGTCTATCTTATTTTTGCTCAGCATTTTCAATCATAGAAACTAAATTTTTTGACTTTCCAATATACCTGACTACTTTCTGCCTTACCTTGCCGCTTATTCTGACGCTTTTTACAAGGTAATAATAGTAATTGTTGTTTATTTTTTTGACTCTCAGGAATGCCATGAATTTATTAGGCACTACTAGTATATTTAAATGTTGTGTTTGCTCTTATTTTTAAAATTTTAGGCACTATTAAATAGAAATATTAGGCACTACTATATGCATTTGCCAATTTAAAATTTAACCTAGAGTGATGTATTAGGCATTACGAAAAAGATAAAAGCTCTTGGCTTATTTATTTAGGCACTACATTAAAAGAATTTATAATAATAAATAAACCAGATTTTTAGGCACTACCTTCCAATGCTTTAATAATACTGCGCAGTGCACTCAACGCTGCATTTCTGGCATGTGAACTTCTCAATGAAATTGCACTTCTCAACCTGAGCGCATAGCTGAACTGGAACGCCAGCCCTGAAAGTACCTCCTTCCGGAATGCATTTTCCCTCGCCGTCTTTCTCAACAACATCCACGCCAACCTGCCAAGTGCATGTTGGCACAAAACCCTGGCAGTTTTCTGGGCTGTCTGTATAGAATGCTTCTGTTGCAGTGCCTGCCACACTAATACCAATAGAAACAATCGAAAATGCTACATATAAACCGCCTAATGTCGCTGGCGCTATAGTTCCAATTAAAGATGGAATTTGGGTCATTATGCCTTCTCCAATGCTCCCTAAGATGCCAATCGTAGCTCCTTCTGCAGCACCAGCTGCTCCAGCGCTAAAAGCGCCAAAGATTGCAGGTCCCAGATATATCATAAGCGCAAGTGCAAGTATCATTATTCCCAACTGAACATAACACCCTGCATTCGGCTCAAACACATTTCTTGCAACAGCCTTTTTCAGCTGCTGGCTCTGGCAGAATATTGCAGTAAAGTCTGTAAACCCAATTATTTTAGCAAAAACTTTCCTGTTTTCCTTGTCTTCTTCTGAAGGAATTGGAACCCAAAACCCGTTCTTGCCTTTCAAGATTCCAACTCCTTTAGCGTCTTTGCCTTGAGGATCGTCATAATAAATTGTAAGCTTCTGCAGCTTGTTGAATATTAATCCGTCAGGCTCAAAACTATAGACAGGATTGTCAATGACATAATTTATGTCCTCTCTTCTCTTTATTTCCTTGTTTTCCTTCTCAACAGGCACGTTTTTTGTCACGACATTAGGAGGGTAGCTCTGCTGCACTATTATTTTACCAACATTTTGTCCGTTCAAGTTCATTGTGGTTCCTTCAGAAATGTCAAGCTGGGCATTTTTATCAACAGAAGAGATTGTATAAGGCATGAATGTCGGGTTTGTGGAGCTTTTGTTCTGCAAGTCAGTCATTTTTTTAAGCTCTGAATTCCCCAGCTTGACCGCAAAGCTGAAAGCATAAAACTCATTTGCAGCAGTAATTGATTTTTTGTCAGTAACAGTAAATACCAGCATATCAGTTTCAGGGCTCCTGTAAGCAACGTCAAAATCAAGATTTTTCAAGTAATCAAGCTTTTTTAATGGATTATTGCTGTCAAAATCAGCGTCAAATGTCTTTTCGTTAATTTCAGCTGCTGCTTCAAATATTGCCCTGTACCTTATGTCAAATGCGTTAAAAAATTCAGAAAATTCTTTGGTGAACTTTTCTTTGCTTAATATTAAGGGATAGATGACTTTTATTGTAACATCGCTGGCGCCAAACTCCATGGCTGTTATCGGGTGCCCTCTTTCAAGATTAAATCCAAGCTCTGTTATCTTTCCTTCGTCAAGGCATGCAGGCACGTTTGAATTGATGTATTGCATTAATCTTTCCTGTGTCTGGTTTAGGAATGGCTGTATATTCACTTGCTCAAGATGCCATAAGCCAGTGCCCCTGAAGCTTATGAGCTTTGGCGCATCTAAATAGCCTCCGGTGTCTCCAAGTTTTTTAAGACCCTCAAAGCTCGCTTTCCTTATGCAGTCATTCACAAATTTTTCAACTTCCTCTGCCTGCAGGCTTAATCCGAATATTTGCTTAGCCTCTTCCTGCGCTTTGGATTTTATGTTGCTATAAATGAAAAATCCTAAAAGCAAGGCAAGAAGCATTATTATGCCAGCAATAGCAAAGAATGATGTCTGGGCTTTATTCCGCAATTTAAAAGTGCGCATTTTCATTATTTTTTATTTATACTTTATTTAAACATTGTTATTTGAAAAAAATAAACAATAAGATTTAAATACGGAAGTGCATAACAGCTTTGTAATGGAACAGGAAGCAAAAGTGCAGTTGATAAACAAAGACATGACAATAGGCGATGTTGTGTCAAAATATCCTGCTGTTATAGAGCCATTGCAGTCTGCAGGAGTGCACTGCGTTGGCTGCCATGTTTCTTATCATGAGACATTGGAGCAGGGCTTCAAGGGGCATGGCATGACAGATGAGGAAGTAAGCACTGTTATTGGCAAGCTAAACAGGGCAGTTGAAGAGTCAAAATTTGACGATGGAAAGGATTTTATAATCACAAACAAAGCTGCTGAAAAGCTTAAAGAGGTGCTGAAGGAAAACAGCAAGGAAGGCTCTGGGCTAAGGGTGGAGATAGTGCCAGGGGGATGTTCTGGCTTCCAATACGGCTTGGAGCTTGACGACAACACAACAGACTTGGACTTGGTTATAGAAGAAAAAGGCGTGAAGATAATCATAACAAAAGAGAACATGAATTTCTTGAAAGGCGCAAAGCTTGATTATGTTGACAGCCTGCAGGGCGGCGGATTTAAGATAAGCAACCCGAATGTCAAGCCTGGAGGCGGCTGCGGCTGCGGGCAGAGCTTTGAGTATTAGATTTGAATATTTTTTTTATATTTTTAAAATAATTTTTTATATTGAAATGCCTAATTGTCAAGGCAAAGAGTCGTTAAACATTAAATTTTGTGAAAATTGTTTAAGTTAATCTCAAAATACATCATCTTTCGGCAATATCTTGTGCTTGGCATAAGCGTTGACAGCAAATACTGCCACAAGCAATTTGCAGAAAAACTAGGATTGAATTTTCCATTGCTAAGCGATTTTGGAAAGGAAGTTTGCAGGCTTTACGGGACTTTAAGGAAAGAGGGGTTTAGCGAAAGGGCTTATTTCATAATTGACAAGCAAGGCATAGTAAGATTTAAGTATTTGATGCCAACTCCAAAGGACAGGCTGGACAATGGGCAGCTGATTAACAATTTAAAAGATTTGCAGGGTGATTTGAATGGGAGAAAAAGGAAGGGAGATTTCAAAGCTTGACCATAAATGGTTGATAGAAGGGCTAAGGAAAGCTTATGCTTTTGAATGGGTTGTGCATTATTATGCTTCTTTAGCTTCGAACATTGTTTCTGGGTTAAGAACTCCCGTTTATGCCGAGATTTTCAAAAAGGCTGCTGAAGGGGAGTTTGGGCATGCCAACAGAATTGCAAAAAGAATTGCAGAGCTTGGCGGAGAGCCCATAGAAACTTTGGAAGAAATGGAAAAATTAGCTGGCTTTGGGAAAGTTAAATTTCCTGAAAACAGAAGCGACATCAAGGGCTTTATCGAAGTGTTCTTGAAGATGGAAAGGCATGCCATAGCGTTATATGAAGAATTGTCCCAAAAAACCCATGGCAAAGACTTGGTGACGCATGAATTAGCAGAAGACTTATTGGCAGAGGAAGTCGCTGAAGAAGAGGAATATGAGAATATGCTGAAAGAGTAAGTTTGTTTTTAAAAATAAAAGATAAAAAATTTAACCTCACATAAATTTTGTCGGTTTTTTTGCGAATTCTGACTTGGTTTGCTCACCAATCAGGACCCTACTAAATATGGCCCGTCAACGATTATTTTTATCGGATATTCTGTTCCTGGTTGCATTAACATATTAACAACCCTCCTAACCCTTTCTGTTTTAGGCCCTTGCACTACCAAATCCAAGGAATCGCCAAGATGTGAAATTCCAGGCGATTCAACAGTTAAATCCCTTATTTTACTTATCCTTCGTCCTCCTTCAGCAAAAACTGGACCATGATGTTCACGTCCTGCAAGATATGTATCAATAACACTTTTAACAGCTAACAACACTTGATATCTATCTGCAATTTGAGTTGGTTCAATTTTAACAGTAGCCCTTATCATTTTATTTCCTCCTATAGTTTAAGTTTAATTTTTTAATATAATTCATTTCAAAATTCAAAAAATAAGTCTAGTTTGATAGTTCTGAGAATACTCTAGCCCCAATACCCTTTTGAGATTTTAAAAATTTTATTATCTAGCAAAAACAAGAATTCACTTCTGCCAAAGGCAATCACTCTTTGAAATCATAAAAAATAGAAAACACAGCTTATATTTAAAACTTTTCATAACAAAAGTTTTTTAACTGCGCAGCAATTATCAATGAGAATATTTTTAAAAATGAAGTTCAAAACAATTAACCCGTCAACAGAAGAAGTTATTGCAGAATATGATTTAATGCCGAAAGAAGAGGTTATAGACGCTGCAAAAAAATCCCATGCGGCATTCAGGCAGTGGAAAGCCCTTGATGTTTCTGAAAGGGCGCCTTATTTTAAAAATCTGGCGCAGGTTTTGAGGGAGCACAAAGAGAAATATTCAAAATTAATGGCATTGGAGATGGGCAAGCCGATAAAGCAGTCGCTTGCAGAAGTGGAGAAATGCGCATGGACTGCAGAAGTTTATGCTGGCAATGCCGCAGAATGGCTTGAAGAGGAAACAGTGCAGGCTGAAGGAAAAAAGCACCTTGTTGTTTTTGAGCCTCTTGGTGCTATTCTTTCAATAATGCCGTGGAATTTCCCCTTCTGGCAGGCATTCAGGTTTGGAATACCAACCTTGATTGCAGGAAACACCTCTATTCTGAAGCACTCGAATCAAGTTCCCCAATGCGCTCTTGCAATTGAAGCTGCATTCAAAGAAGCCGGATTTCCTGAAGATGTATTCAAAAGTGTGATTACAGACCACACAACTGTTGCAGAGCTTGTAAAATCTGACTTAATACAGGGAGTTTCATTGACAGGCAGCACATACGCTGGGGCAAAAGTCGCGGAGCTTGCAGGCAGAAATCTGAAAAAGGTTGTGCTTGAATTGGGGGGCTCAGACCCGTTTATTGTACTCGATGATGCTGACATTGAGTTTGCGGCAAAAAGCGCGGTTGCGGGCAGAACAATGAACTCAGGCCAAAGCTGCATTGCAGCAAAGAGGTTTATTGTGATGAAAAGTGCTGCAGACGAATTCTCGAGAATATTTGCCGAGAAGGCAAACGCATTGGCTGTCGGCGATCCAATGGACATGAAAACTGATGTTGGGCCATTGGTAAACAAGGACGCATTAATTCAAATTGAATCTCAGGTCAATGATGCTATTGGCAAAGGCGCGAAAGTTTTGTCAGGTGGAAAAAAGCTGGAAAGAAAGGGCTATTTTTTTGAGCCGACTGTCCTGTCAAATATCAAAATGGACATGAAAGTTGTTTTAGAAGAGGTATTCGGGCCTGTTGCGCCGATAATTGCAGTCAACAGCGAAAAAGAGGCAGTCAAAATTGCAAACAGCACTGAATTCGGCTTGGGGGCAAGCGTATGGACAAGTAACGAGGAGAAAGGGCTGCAAATTGCAAAAAGCATTGAGGCAGGCAGCGTGTTCATAAACTCAACAGTGAAATCAGACCCAAGGATGCCGTTTGGCGGCATAAAGAAAAGCGGCATTGGAAGAGAGCTTTCAAAATATGGATTGAAGGAATTTGTCAATGTAAAGGGGATTAATGTGTATGAGGTTAAGAGATGATGAGATTTTTTAATTATTTTTGATTTTTAAAAATTGGTAATGTGCCATGTCAAAAAAACATATAATAAAATTGTATAAGGTTTACATTGACAGAACATCAATAAAAATTAACATTGAAAATAAAACCTAAAAAATGAAATCATCCGACTTATTTGTCAAATGTTTGGAAAATGAAGAAGTTGAATACATCTTCGGGGCTCCAGGCGAGGAAAACGAGGACATAATGATTTCTCTGATGGGCTCTAAAATAAAATTCATTCCGACAAGGCATGAGCAGGGGGCTGCTTTTATGGCAGCTATTTATGGAAGGCTGACAGGCAAAGCAGGTGTCTGCCTCTCAACTCTAGGCCCTGGGGCAATGAACCTGACAACAGGATTGGCAGATGCTCATCTTGGCAATATGCCGGTTGTCGCAATTACCGGGCAGGGCGGCTTGCACAGGTTCCACAAGCAGAATTTCCAGTTCATTGATGTTGTCAATGCATTCAAGCCAATCACAAAATGGAACGCTTCGATAACAACCCCCTCAATAATCCCTGAAGCAGTGAGAAAAGCGTTCAAAGTCGCTGAGATGGAAAGGCCTGGCGTTACTCATTTAGAGCTGCCGGAAGATGTTGCAAAGATGGAAGCCAATAATACAAGCCCTATTCCAAGAGTTAAAGTCAGAAGGCCAAGCGCTGACAGCAAAGCAATTGAACAGGCAGCAGGTATGATAAAAGCTGCAAGCTATCCATTGATATTGGCAGGCAATGGCTGTGTTAGGACAAGAGTCAGCAAGCAGCTTAATGCCTTTGTTGAGGAAAGAGGAATTCCAATAGTACATACTCAAATGGGAAAAGGCTCCATAAGCGATAAGTCTGAGTATTCATTGTTCACAACAGGCATTCATGCAAAAGACTATTATGTATGCGGGTTTGACAGGGCTGATTTGGTTATCACATTGGGATATAACATTGTTGAGCTTTCCCCAATACATTGGAACAAAAACAAGGAGAAAAAGATACTGCACATTGACTTTTTGCCAAGCGAGGTTGATGAGTACTACAATCCCGACTTGGAAGTTATTGGTGATGTGTCAAACACTTTATGGGTTTTAAGGGAAAGGCTGAAAGACGAGCCAAAAAAGAGCCCTGAATATTTTTTTAAGCTGAGAAAAACAATTTTGGAAGAGCATCATGAAAAGGAAAATGACATTGGGTTTCCTTTGAAGCCGCAAAGGATTATTCATGATATAAGAAAGGCACTGGACGACAGCGATATTGTGATTTCAGATGTCGGCATGCACAAAATATGGGCTGCAAGGATGTACAAGACTTATGAGGCAAACACCTGCTTGATTGACAACGGGCTTTGCTCAATGGGAATTTCCTTGCCGGGAGCCATTGCAGCCAAATTAGTCCATCCTGACAAAAAGGTTGTTGTTGTATGCGGAGACGGGGGCTTTATGATGAATTCCCAGGAGCTTGAAACCGCATTAAGGCTTGGATTGAGCTTTGTCATTGTCATTTTTAATGACTCAAAATACGGCATGGTTGAATGGAAGCAGCAGATACACCATCAAAAAACACACGGAATTGAATTCACAAACCCTGATTTTGTGAAATACGCCGAAAGCTTTGGGGCGCAAGGCTGCAGGATAGAAAAGGCAGAGGAATTTTTTAAGGTGCTGAAAAAGTCTTTGAATGAAAAAACCATAACGATAATGGATGTTCCTGTTGACTACAGCGAGAATTTTGAGCTGATGAGGAGGCTTGGGCAGGAGATTTGCCCGGTTTGAGGCAAGAACACAATCATCAATTCTAAGTTAAAATGGAAAATTATCAAAGCGTGGTACTGCGGCATAGGTTGGCATATTCACCGCCGCGCGCGGCTTTTGAGGATATAGGCGCTGAAATTGCTTCATTGCCGGGGATAGAACCCGGAAAGATAACCGCCATTGATGGGAGTGCCATACTGCAAACAGGGTTTAGAGACCTTGTAAGGTTTGCTGATGGTCACTTAAGCTATGCATTGATGGGAAGTTATTCCCCATACGGTGTTCTTAGGGCGGTGAAATCAATTTTTGAGTTGGGTCTTGTTTTGGAAAGAAAATTAAAGCGCAGGTATAATTTGGTAATTGACCCTAACTCGGTGGCATTAAGGCTAATGGCCCATTTTAGCGATTTTGATATTCAGGCAGCAGGGAGAATTTTTCAGGCAATACTTTATGATGATGGAGAATTCGGTTTTGAGGTGGATGGAGAAAATTATAATCTTTGGACGCTGTCTCACAATTATTTTTTTACTTCAACAAATAAAAATAAAAAACAAATAAAAAATTAATTTAGCAGCTTTTAGCTACCCTCAAATTAAAAATCTTCTGCAAATTGTGCGCTATGCACGCCAGATTAAGCTCAATTTTCACTTTATTCAGCCCGCGAAGCAAAAATCCCCGAAAACCAAAATTTTCCTTGATGTATATCAGAATGCTTAGTTGCTGCCTTTTTTGCTTGCGAGCCAAAAAGCAAGAGTACAAACTGATGTGGAATGGCTTTGAAATTTTGGCACATTATATTGAGGTTGCTGTCTTTAAGGATTTCTTCCCTTCTCCCATATTCAACAGCAAAAACAGAGGGATTAAGCCTTTTGGAGAATGAGCAACTGATAGTATTGCCAAGCCTTTCAAGATGCACAACGCCCTCTTTTTCGAGCTTCATTAGCGCCTGATAAGCTGACTTGTAATTTATTTTCCTTAATTTTGAAAGCTTCCTTATGCTGTATTTTTCGTCAGGATTTTCTATTAGAATCCTTAGTATGTTGTAGGCTTCATTAGTCATTTTTAACCATAATATTATGGTTTAAAGCCATATATTAAGCTTTTCTATGTTTTCCTTGAAAAATACTCCAGAAAAGGCTCGTCCACTTTTACAAGAAATTAGCTTTTCTAAATACAAACAATATTACCTCAAATTCCCCCTCAGCCTTTCAGCTTCAAGAATCTTCTTGACTGCGTTGATGTAAAGAGAGGCTCTCATGTCGCACTTGAAGTCTGTGCACACTTTTGAAAGCTCTTTAGCGGCATTTGCCATGTAGGTTTTAAGCTTTTCAAGAACTTCTTTCTCGCTCCAGTAGAAATTCTGCGAGTTTTGCACCCATTCAAAATAAGACACAACAACCCCTCCGGCATTTGCAAGAATGTCAGGCATGACAAAAACGCCTTTTTCAAGAAGTGCATCATCTGCCTCAGGAGTTATTGGCCGATTAGCCATCTCAAGGATAAGCTTTGCCTTTACGCTGCCAGCATTCTTTTTTGTGATCTGGTCTTCAAGCGCTGCCGGCACCAAAACCTCTGTTTTCAGCTCAAGCAATTCCTCATTTGAGATTTCCCCTGAGTTTTTAAATTTGGAAAGCTGCCCTGTTTTTTGCTTGTGGCTTATGACATCCTTGATATTAAGCCCATTTTTATTGTAAATTCCGCTCTTTGAATCGCTCACTGCAATTACTTTGTATCCCCATTCATGCAGTATTCTTGCGATATTCATTCCTACATTGCCAAACCCCTGTACTGCAACGCTTGTTTTCTTTGGCTTCATGTCAAACGTCTCGGTTAATTCCTGCAGAACATAAGCGCCTCCTATTGATGTTGAGAAATCCCTTGCCTTTGAGCCACCTAAGGCAATTGGCTTGCCTGTTATTGTAGCAGGAGAATGCCTGCCTTTAAGCTTTTCGTACTCATCAAGCATCCATGCCATTATCTTAGAGTCAGTATTGACATCAGGGGCAGGAATATCCACATCATGCCCAATAAATCCATTAATTTCCCGTATGTAGCCTCTGCTTACTCTTTCCAGCTCCTCTTCTGAAAATTGTTTTGGCTCAATCATTATGCCGCCTTTAGCGCCTCCATACGGCAGGTTGGCAACAGCGCACTTTAAAGTCATCAGAAAAGCCAATGTCTTAATTTCTTCAAGGTTCACTTCAGGATGAAACCTGATGCCTCCTTTTGTCGGGCCTCTGGCATCATTAAACTGCACCCTATAGCCGGTAAAATACCTTATGTCGCCGGAATCAAGCTTTACAGGAAAGCTGAATGTAAGGATTCTTTTTGGTATGGTAAGAATGTCAAGCTCTGCCTGCCCAAGCTTTAAAACCTTTGCAACCTTGTCTATCTGGTTGTAGCAGTTAATGCAAACATTGTCTTTTTCCATAGAAAATCAGGCAATGCCAAGCGCTTTTTTCAATGCCTCTTTATCATAGCCGACAATCACTGTTCCATTAATGTCAGTCACAGGCACGCCAAACTGCCCGGACTTTTCAAACATCTCGTTTCTTGCCTTCTCATCGTCTCCAACATTAACTTCCTCGTATTTTACATTGTGGGCTTTGAAGAATTCCTTTGTCTTCATGCACCATGGGCACGTGCTTGTTGTGTAGATTTTGACCTTGTTTGCTTTTGCCATTTTATAGTCCTCCAATTAAAAATTAACAGCATCCTTTTCCTTTCATTTTGTCTTTTCCCATTTTTATTGCCTCCATTGATTTAATAACATTCAAAGTATAATTTTATTGCTTTTCTCATTTAATAATCTTTCTTTTTTAAGGTAAATTCCCGTATTTTAACAAACTATCTTTTAAGGGTTAAATATTAATTTTAAGCCTTTTTATCAGATTTCACCATTAAATCCTCATTTCCAATCGGGCAAATAAACTCATTTTCATTGACATGGGTATAAGCAGAATAAACAGCTGTAACGCCTTCGCTGACTCCTGTGATCGCCTGCTTAAAAACAGTGTCACAAACATCGCCTGCTGCAAAAAATCCTGGCACATTAGTTTTTGATTCCCTGTCAATAATTATTTCACCTTTATCATTAGTAGCTACACCAACGTCTTTTGCAAGTTGCGACAATGCAATATGCCCTATAGCCGCAAAAATAGCATCGAGTTTTAAAGTTGTGCTCCCATTAACTGCTTTATCCAAAACAGCATATTTGACTATTTTGTCGCCTTTAATCTCTTTGACATTAACTTTTGTGATAACCTCGATTTTTGGATTTTTTGCCACTCTATCGTTATTTATAGGCTCACCCCTCAATTTCTCGCCCCTCGCCAAGACATAAACTTTACTGGCATATTGTGACATCAATAACGCTTCTTTTGCAGCGCTGTCGCCCCCGCCTACAACAGCAACAGGCTTGCCTTTATAAATAGCGCCGTCGCACAAAGCGCAATAATGCACGCCTTTGTTTGCAAATTCCTTTTCGCCTGGGATATTTAATTTGCGCCATTCTGTGCCTGTTGCAAATATAATGGTTTTTGACTGGTAAGTTTTCCCTTCATTGGTTTCAACAATAAAGCAGTTATGCTCATGCCTAAGCTTAGTCACTTTTGCCTCTGCTTTTTCGATATTGTAGGATTCTGTATGCCTTCTTAAGTTGTCGGCTAGCTCTTGCCCGCTCAGCCTTATAAATCCTGGATAATTCTCAACAACATCTGTAAGAATAATTGTGCCGCCTATGTTCTCACCAACCAATAAAGTCTTTAAATTTAATCTGCCAGCATACATTGCGGCTGCCAATCCTGCACAGCCAGCGCCTATAATTATTGTGTCAAACATTTTGAAAATAGGATATAACTCCTTTTATTAAATTTTTGGTTTAAGGGTTTAAATTGCAGTTTAATAACTATTTTAACTGTGCATATTTCTCAGCATAATTGACAACTAAATCAATAAACTCTGAATGGCTCCAAGTCAATGGGCTTACAGACAATGGCTCAGCAGTGTATGGGTTTATTTGCTCAGGCATCACGCCTGTTGATAAGGCATTCCTCATAATCCAATTTATTATTTCCAAAGCCTCTTTCAGCTCCTTTCTTGTTTTTGCTTTGGCAGTATAATACTTGCCAAGCCATGCAGTGCATACGAACCATGGGTTTCCTGCTATGCTCTTATCATCTGAAGCTTTATGGTATAAATCATTTTCGTATCTTGCCAAACCGCCAACACCAGATTTAACCCATAATTTTTCTTTTACAGCTTTCATAGTTTCTTCCACTCTTGAGTCATTTGCATCAAGAATGCCGAATTCAAAAATCGCGTACAAGCTGCTGTCAATCGTAAGGTCGCTTATGGCTTCATTTCCTTCAAAATTAATCATCCTAAGAAATCTTCCTGCATTATTGTCAAACAAATAGTCAAGCATTGCCTGCTTAATTTTATCTGCAGTTTCTTTGTAGAGACGGGTTTTTTTATTATCTTTAAGCAGTTTTGCAAACTCCGAAGCGCAGAGCAGCCCTGCATAAACAGTTGAGCAGGTAAAAGTAAAAATGCCTTGCCTTTCCTCCCATAAATCATAGCTTATTTTTGGCAGGCTTGTTTTTTCATCAATATAATTAACCATAAAATCTGCTGCTCTTCTTATAAGGGGTTTATATAATTTTTCTGCAAATTCCTTATTTTTGGTTCTTTCATAAAAATCCCAAAGCGCATAAATAACAAGCGCTGTCTCATCTTCCTGGATCGGCAATTGCGGCTTGTTGCCCTTAATCCAAGGATGCCATGAGCTGCCAAGCGAGCCATCGGGGTTGTATTTATGCAGAAAGCACCCAAAGTCTGAAATTGTTTCTTTGCAAAAGATATAGAAATTCTCAGCTAATTCAGAGTAGCCGGCTTTTTGCAATGCCAATGCAGCCAAAGCCCCGTCCCTTGGCCAAACGTAGCTGTAAGTGTCGCGATTAAACTGCAGATTATCAGAGTCATTTGCAGCGATGATTGCCCCATGATTATCAACTTGAGTCCTTATTATCAGAATAGACCTTTTGAATTCGTCAATTATGTCCTCGCTTAAATCCGCAAAATCCATTTTGCATTTATTTGCAAGCCCAAGCCAGCATATCTCCGTTTCTTTCATTAAAGTCTGAGGGGTTCTTTTCATTATAAAAGAATTCAATTTATTGGCTTCCTCAAAATCCTGTCCGCAGCAAATCCAATAATATATGCTTTCCTCAGAACCGGCATTGATGTCTAATTTTAAAGAGATAATGGAATCAACCTGACCCTGGGCAATTGGATTTTTTTCAAGCATGCCGTCATTGGCGTCATTTATTGTATGCATATCGGCTGTTCCAACAGAATAATCAAAAAGATCCCCTCTTCCGCATTTCAAACTTGATTTTGCATTAACTGCGTTAATCAGGAAATGCCTTTTCCGCTTATAATGAAACACGGTATTTTTTAATGGCTCGTAACCTGCTGTATCCCCAATGCCGTCTCCATACAAATGAAAATCATGATGAAAGAAAAGCCTGATTTCCCTGTTTCTGTCCAAAAGGTTTTTAATGGCAATTTTCTTCAAAAAAATATTTTTATTGCAGTCAACACAGTCATTTATTTTTAATTCAATCTTTAGGTTTTCATTTGAAGCAAAGCAGTCGCTTACTAAGGTATGCTCCCTGTACGCAATTTTTCTTTTCCATTCATCCTCATTGAGCCATGATATCCTTCCATCTGTATAAATGCCTGCCCTATGGGCGTGCCCAGCCAAGTGGTTTTCCTCTCCTACATGCGGATAATAAAAATCTCTGACTTGCAGCCATTTATCTATATTGACTAATAAGCTTCCGTTCCCCAGCACAATATGCCTTGTCATACAAAATTCCAGCCCATTAATATTATCAAAGTGTAGGACAAAATGCCTATCAGAAAGTACACCGGCCTCTCTGCCTCATCGCTTGGCAAAGACTCCCTTATCACAATGTAAAGCAGCGTGCCTGTGATAAAGGCTATCAATTCCCCGAAAACTGAATCTAGAAAATCTATGGAGTTTATACCCGCAATGGCTCCAAAAAGAGGAGCTAGCGAATAGAATATCCTAAAATTGCCGCTTTTGAACTCAAACTCCTGAGGCAGCATCTCCACTATGATGTAAAGCAGGAATGGAATAAAAAAAAGCAAAACCTGAGTCAATCCTTTCAGCGCAAAACTTACCAAAGCCATTCCGATAAAAAAGTTATAGACAAAAAAATATGCCACATGAATGCTTTTGTGGTAAGAGGAAGCGCTTTTCAGCTTTCCAACTTCCTTGTAGATGTATTGCTCTATCAGATTCAAACTGACAAATCCCAGTAATGCGTAAAGAAAAATCTTCTTTCCGTCTATCAGGGCGTAAGAGGCTATTTCAGGAAATAAATTTAAGATGATGTAGGCAATTGCAGCACCTGCCGAAAATGAAATCAGCTTTTGGTTTTTTCTGAGTTTTTTTGAGAAAACATTTTCCGTAACATAATCCGCAAAGCTGAGAATTCCCGCCAATATCAATGATAACAAGTGGAAAGCCATAGCGCCTCTTTTTATGTCTTTTATGTAAAATAAGAAGCAATGTATTTAAACTTTATGATAGTCAAATTTCAACTGCATATTTGGTGATTTCCATATTGCAGCTATGGTTCTTTCTGCACCAATTTTCGCATTTCGCAGCAGTTTCTTTGTCCTTGTAGGCGAAATTGCATTCTTGGCATATGAAATAAGTTTTGTTGTTTTTTGTGATTGTTTTAACCATTTTTGATTTGATAATTTGTTGCATTTAAATAGTTTGCCTTTATTTAAAAATGTAATGTTGTAGCCTTTAACATTAAAATAATATAGTCGAAGAACTATATAAATTCTTAAAAATTGAGGTGGCTTAGATGGAAAGAGAATATGAAAAAGAATATGAAAGTGGGGAAGACTTCTACAATGTTGAATTTTTGGAAGAATGCCTAGAGGACGATGGCATAAACCCAGAAGAAGAGGGCTTCATGATTGGTTATCTAGAATAGCAGGCGATTTATGATGAAAAAGTTGGTGATGTGCATCTTTGGAGAGGATGGGATAATGTGCGTTGATATAGAAAAAATGCTTTTTAATTAAAAGAAAATGGGACCCATAACAATATTCGGCAATTTAAATGAAGAACTCAAAAATAAGAAAAATGAAAGCTCTAATTTCTTTGATTTATTGGAATTGATAGACTCCAGAGATGATTTTAGTTATAAATAAAGCTTTAAAAAATGTATAAAATTAAAAATGTTAAGCTCTACATCTATCTCAATACAAACCAAAGTATGATGATTACAATAATAATCACTATTGCCGCCATCATCATTTTATGCTTGCACATGCCTGTACTGTGGCACCCTTCTATCGGACATGTCATTGCCATACTTCTCATCCTCCATTAAATTTTATTTTAATTAAGAAGGAAAGAAAAGAGGTTAAAAACTTTCCTTGCTTAATCAGAATTAGAATGTTTATGTATTTTAACAAACTTTCTTTTAAGTGTTAAATTGATAGTTTAAGTGAAATTGCATTAATCATTTCACATAATTTGTAGTTATAAATTCTTTATTCTTCATTTAAATAGTTTCTTTTTAACTCTTTAATTCAACATTAAAACCTTTAACATCATGATGATATAGATGAGTATCCATCTTCAAACAATGAAAAATGCAAAACCTAGGGACATTGGCGAAATTGTTAAAGAACTTCAGAGCATCGTTGGAATTAGGGAAGTAGCAATATGGCCAGATGTTCCTCCAGGAACTTCTTTGGAGGCATTAAGAGAGGCTTACAAAAATGCTGGCCTGGGGCTTAGAAGGAAATACTTGCCAGTCAAAATCAATTTAGCATTAGAAGCAATCTATAGAGATTTGGAAAGACAGGTTTATGGGTAGGGTAATACAATGAAAAAAATATTAGTTACAGGCGCAGCTGGTCAGATAGGGCAAGAGTTAGTGCCTGTACTTCGGAAGCAATACGGAAATGATAATGTTGTAGCTGCGGCAAGTGGACTTAAAACTCCATTGCCGGAAGGGATCATAAAATCCGGTCCATCCACCGTTATTGATGTTACTGATTACATCCAGCTAGAAAGAGCAATAAACAGATATGGGATTGACACAATTTATCACATGTCTTCTATTTTGTCCAAGACTGCTGAAGAAAACCCTGAGCTTGCATATGATGTTAATGTTAATGGTTTACTTAATGTTCTCAGAGCAGCAAGAGGAAATAAACTTGAGCGTGTTATAATTCCCAGCTCAATAGCAGCTTTCGGTCCGCATACGCCAAAGGCTAATACTCCAAATGACACGGTTCAGAAGCCAAAATCGATATATGGACAAACCAAAGTAGTCCAAGAAATGCTTGCAGACATTTACTCAGAATATCTAGGGCTAGACATACGAGGCGTGAGATTCCCCGGGCTTCTTACATGGACAACACCCCCAAACCCAGCAGGCACCACAGACTATGCCAACTATATGATTTTTGATGCTATAAGGAAGGGTCTCTACCTCGAGGTTCCTTTAAAGGGAGATACAATGCTCCCGTTTATGTACATGCCAGACGCCATAAAGGCACTGATTGATTTGGCAGAAGCTGACAGGGGAAGATTAACACACCATGGTGACTACAACGTGACTGCCTATAGCTTCACGCCACTTGAACTTGCACAAGTCATTAAAAAAGTAGGTCCAGAATTTGGCATCATAAACTTTGAAATAGGCTTCAAACTTGATCCTGTCAGGCAGAAAATAGCTGATTCTTGGGTATGGTCTATGGACGACTCACTAGCACGAAAAGAGTGGGGTTGGAAGCCAGACTGGGACTTAGAATCAACTGTCAGAGACATGCTCAAGAATTTGAAAAGAAAGCTTATGGGAGAAATTAAGGTAAGTCCGGTATAGCATGAAATTCCTCAGAATGTCCATATTCAACTATTAAAACAACTATTTAACCCTCAAAGAATAATTTTATTATATTCAGTAACTTATCATCAATTGTTGATTTAAAATGACGCCATACAAACCGTTGGACAAAGGAAAATATGCTGATAAGGTAGCTGACTATTTTTATCAAAATGAAGCCAACAATTATGCACCTGAATATCAGAAAGAGGCGCTAAGAAAGCTTAAGCAATGGGCTTTAAGAGATGGCAACTTAACTGAAATACAAAGAGCATATGAAATAATGGTAAACCAAAATGGTTTAGGCTATAATGGAAATGCAAGCAACTCCATGATAGAACA
>JACPTD010000094.1 GCA_016192955.1 Candidatus Woesearchaeota archaeon
AAGCGAGACCCATTATTCAGGTTGATGGTGGATAGGTATGTCTCAGCTAAGAGGGCAATTTCCAGGAAAGACAGAGAAATTAATTACAAATTATTGGATATTTATCTATTAAAAAATAAGAATCTGATTGAGGGCTATGATCTTTTCAGCATAAAGCAAAGGAAGAAATTATTAAGGGATTTTGTAAGCATAAAGCTTTTTTCTGAAAATAAGGAAGTCACAATAGAGAACATTGAAAAAGAAACAAACAGGCTTTTTGGCAGGGATATAATTGAAAGCTTGTTTTATTATGGAAATAACGAAGAAAAGCATAAGTTTATAGCAAAGTTAAAAAAGGAGTTCAATAAGCTTGAAAAATATATTTTGAAAAACCATGAAAATTCTCAAAAGAATTTTCAGGGTGCCAAAAATCACAGGGTGATTTTTAAGCATGTCTCAAAACAGGCCTGATTTAATAAAAAGATTTATTGGTGTTGCCAGCAATATTATAGCCCATAAAGTTCTCATTAAAGCAGAGCTTGAAGAGGATTTAAGGAAATACTATGCTAAGGAGATAGAAAGGGATATTGATATTGCGCTTAAGTACAGGAACAGGATAAATCCTGCAAGTAGGCTGCTTCCTCAACAGGATTCCAAGGAAATTAGAGAAAGCATACTGTTAAAAGTTAAAGCGGAGTTGCTTAAGAGAGTCGATAAAGGTTATAAGGTTGACTTGTCAAAAATTGATGGGGAGATTGATAATTTTCTGAAAGAGCAGAATGTTGGTTAAATCATTTTCGTTTAAACAAAAATAAGTCGAAAATCCGCAAAAAATAAATACTTGGAGGTTTATCGTAAAAGGAAACTAAAGAGCTCAAAAGGGAAGTGATCGATTCCATGGTAATGCCAGATGAAAAAATCGCAATAGGCGAATTGGAGAAAAATAACGGCGCTTTGACACAATCCGAGCTCGTTAGGAATACCGGACTTTCAAAAGTCAAAGTCCATAGAATTGTCAAGAGACTGGAGTCATTGGGAATTGTCAAGAAATACCCATACGGAGTTACGAACAAGATAAAGCTTGAAAAGATTTTGGATGATGAATAAAACTAAAATTTATTTTGCCATTGTCAATCGTACACAAATACCTCTTCCTTCGGAAACCTTAATTTTTCCTTTTGCTTGTCAGCAGCGTACCCTATTGGGCATAATGCCGTTGGAACAAGATTCTTTGGAAGGTTTAGAATTTTTGAATACTCTTTTGGGTCAAAGCCCTCCATCGGGCAGGAGTCAAATCCAAGAAATTTAGCGCCGTTCAACGCATTTCCCAATGCAAGGTAAGTCTGCCTTTGAGCCCATGAAAGCTTTTCATCCTCTGAAAGGCCCTTCTCGAAATCCCGCATCATTTGGATATAGCTTTTGATGTCATCGGGCTTGGCGCCATTTTTAACCATCTCCCTTTCAAGCAAATTTATGTTGGCTGCAATGTCCCTGTTGGCGCAGAACACGAGCAAATGGGAGCAAGTGGTTATTTGCTTCTGGTGCCATGATGCCGGTGAAAGCTTTTCTTTGACTTTTGAGTCTGTCACTATCACTATTTTCCAAGGCTGTATATTGAATGAGGAAGGCGCGTATCTAATAAGCTCCAGCAATTCATTCACTTTGGATTCTGGAATCTTTCTTCCGTCAAAAAGCTTTGTTGCATACCTTTCCATGACTATTTTCTCAAATTCCATTTTTTCCTCCTGTTTTGTCAGTTTATATAATTTGTATTCTTTCTGTCAATCCCTTTTACAAACTCTATATTTATGTCCTGCGGCGGCTGAAAGCCTTGATTGGGATATGTCAGGCTTGGCATGAATTTTTCTATGTTCGAAGCCAGCTGAGTGACTGGATGATTTGCGCCAAAATAATGCTCACTTATCTCATAAACAAGCTGCCTTGTCTGCCTTTCATCATAAGAGCCTATTGAATGTACGTATTCGTGCAGCATGACATGGAAAAGGTAATAATTATACAGGCGCGGGTTTGTCTGCAACAGCCTGGCCAACGGCTTTTTGTTTATAATTATTGTGTTTGCATCCGGGGAATAAAAAGCTCCTATAAAGCCTTGGCTGTGGATGCCCAAGTCAGTAACTCCAACCATCAATCCAGCCTGCTCTGCTCCGATATACTCCCTAACAATGCCCTTTACTATTTCAAATATGTCTGCGAATGTCTTTGACTTTTCAAGCCATTTTTCAAAGTTCACTTTAAGCGCCTCTCAAAATAAAAAAACAAAAATTTAATCTTTTTGCAATTGCTTTATTCGTTCTGCAACGCCCTTGGCTTCTTTTTCAAGAGATTCCTTGTAGTTTTTCAGCATTTCTACCTTCTCTTCTTTTGTGAAGAAGCTTCTTGAGCCGCATCCGCAAGACCCGCATTCTTCCATTTTGGCTGCCTCCATTATTTTATATCGGATATGCGATATTGGAAAACGAGCAAATATTTAAATGTATCGGTTTTGCGATATAATCAAAAGACTTATAAACACTTGGGAATATACTATTTAAATATGGAAAGCTGCTGCTCTATGAAGGGATTCCTGACTTTTATAGTGCTTAGGCTGATAAGCAAGAAGAACATGTCAGGGGAGGAAGTAAGGGAAGAGATAAGGAAGAGGAAAGGCACAAGGCCCAGCCCTGGCACTGTGTACCCTGTTCTGAAATACCTGAACAAAAGCGGCTTCATAGAGGAAATAAAGCACAAGGGCAAGATAAAAAAGTACAAAATAACGAAAAAGGGAAAAAAAGAGCTTAACGAGGCAACCCAAAAATTCTGCATGCTGTTTTACGACATGAAAGATGATCTAAGCAGGCGCTGCTATTGACAAGATTTAAAATGCCAAAATACAAGCTTGTGTGCTTTGATGTTGACGGAACTTTGATAGACAATGTCACGTTTTCCTGGCAGGTTTTTCATGACCATTTCCAGACTGACAGGCATAGAAGGGAAGATGCCAAAAGGAAGTTCTTTAACGGCGAAATAAGCTATCTGCAGTGGGCAGAGCACGACATAAATTTATGGAAGGAAAAAAACGCAAAGAAAAGCGACTTCTTTAGCGCGATAAGCCACCTCAGGCTTATGGAAGGCGCTATGGAAACATTGACCGAGCTGAAAAAAAGGGGCTTTAAATTGGCAATAATATCAGGCTCGCTAAATGTGATACTTGAAAAGTTCATTCCAAACCATGAGGAGCTTTTTGACGATGTATTCCTCAGCAGGATATATTTTGATGAAGAAGGAATCATAGAAAGGATTGAAGCCACTGAGTTTGACATGGACGCAAAGGCGCTGGCTCTTAAAAAGATTGCGGAAAGGGAAAAAATAAGCCTTAAGGAATGTGTTTTTATCGGAGACTACCTTAATGACATGAAGATAATGCAGGAAGCTGGGCTTGGGATTGCATTTAACTGCAGGCATGAAGAATTAAGAAAAATTGCCAATGTATGCATTGACAGAAAGGACTTAAGGGAAATTTTGAAGCATATAGTTTAAGGAGCCTTTCAGGTTTTTTCTGTTGTCATGGCCTTTTGCCATTTTTTGCAGCCTTTTATTGTCATGTTTCTTATACTGCTTTATTGTTTTTATCAATAGCGGCATTGCTCTGGTTATATTGTCAACAATTGTTACTGTTGCTTTCCGCGCTGTTCTTGACAATGGGTTTATGTCAACTGCAATGACCTTTTTCCTGTTCCTAACCAATGCTTCCGTCCTGTCGCCGTCTTCCAGAGGGACAAAAACTACATCGGCTTTTAAGATTCCATTTTTATTCACGTATTTTCTGTTTGATTGAAGATGCCTTATCTTGAATCTTTTATCCGGCAATAAAACATTTTCTGCTCCGTTTTTAATTAGATGATTCTTTATTTTTATCTCTCTTTTTTTGGAAGCGTGAAAAATATTTATCTCGAATGGCGCGGATAACAAATGCGATATTTCAGCCAGTTCATTAGGAACCAAAACAGCGCTGTTCCCGTTTACAGAAATGACTGGATTTTTGGCTGTTATCAACAATGCGGCTCCAGCCCCAATGGATTTTTCAGCAAATTCGCTTGTTTTTTCCCCAAGCAGATAGTCAAAAGCTTCTCCTCTCCCATGGGCAATCAATCCATGCAGGGAAGTTATGCCTTCTTTTATTCCATTAACTATCAAGTTCCTTGTCCTCAAAGACTCATATCTTGGATGGGATTTTGGTATCATAATAAGCAAGCTCCTTTGCCGGATATTTTAAATTTTGCTGCATTCTTGAACGGCTTGTCGCTGAAGACGGCATTGCCAAGCATTATCATTGACGCATTTCCTCTGCTTTTTTCAATTTTTTTTATTGCATCAATCGCTCTTTTATTATTCAGCAGTCCGCTTTTGACTGCAAACCCTTTTGACAATTCAATCACTTTCTTAAAATTTATCCTCTTATTTTTTTTCATCAGTTCCTTGATTTTATTTAACTGCCTTGATGCCGACTTGTTTATTTTGCTTTCCAAGCTTGGGTTTGCAATTATTGACTTAGTCGGGAGTTGGCTGAAGCATCTGCAATAGACATCAGCATCTTTTATATTTAGCCTTTCAATGACGAAATGCGAGCTTGGCTTTAGCTTGACGCAAAACCCGCCATAATACTGGTTGACAACATCTCCCAATCCAGTCTTGTTTTCAACCTCTGCTGTGTGCGCAATAATCGCCAATTCCTTGTTTGATTTTTTCAAGTTCAGCAGTTTGTTGATTGCGTACGCAGTTGCCAATGCGCTTGCCCCGCTCAAGCCAAAGCCGCAGCCAAGATGAAGCCTTGATTTGATGTCAACTGTCAATTTTTCCTTTGTTAATTTTTCAATCAAGCTTGCTACAGTCGGAAAATTTATTGGGTGTTTATTAAACAAAATTCTGTTTCTTTCTGCTTTTGCCGCTGTGGCAATAACGCCCTCATTCAAGGTAAAGCCGAATCCGCAGGAGCCAGCCCACCTTGGGTTTTTATGCCTGCAAATCCTGAAAACGCAGCTTATGTTTGCAGGAGCAAAAGCTTTAGAAATCATTTTGTTTTCCTTGCTACAATGTCCAAAATCCTGTCAGCGACAACCCTTTTGTCAGCAAGCCCGATGTGCTGCACTTCCTTATTTTTGTCAACAACAAAAACCTCATTTGTATCGACATCAAACCCCCTTTGCCTTTTTCCAACGTCATTTGCCACGACTAAATCGGCGTTGGCTTTTTTTAAGATATAATACGCGCTATCTATCAGGTTTTTTTCTGGTATGTTATGCTCAGCTTTAAAGCCGACCAAAAAGACATCCTTTTTGATTTTCTTGATATTCTCAAAAATTTTTGTCGTTGGGGCCAATTCAAGATGCAGCTCTTGCCCTGATTTGATTTTTCTGTTTTTTTTATTATTCACCTCAAAATCGGAAACAGCGGCGGAATGCACCACAATTTCAAAATTTTTCAGATTTCTTTTAATTTTGTCCTGCAAATCAGCCACGCTTGAAAATTTTTCCTCTTCTATATTGTAGTTTGGCTCAACCGAGCTGTGCCCCCTTAATAGGAAAACATCTGCTCCCCTTAAAAAAGCCTGCTCTGCGATATTCACTCCCATCTTTCCCGAGCTTTTGTTTGTTATAACCCTTACAGGATCTATTTCCTCAATTGTGGCGCCGGCAGTTACCAAAACTTTTTTGCCCTTGAAATCGCTTCTTTGTTTTAGCAGCAGTTCCATCCTCTCAAGGATTTTTTTTAAATTTGCAAGCCTTCCAAATCCCCTGTAGCCGCATGCAAGCTCCCCGTACTCAGGCTCGACAAAATGATAATTTAATTTTTTCAGCTTTTTCACGTTTTCCTGCACAATCGGATTTTTCCACATCTTGACATTCATTGCAGGGCAAATCAAAACAGGGGCAATTGTTGCTGTTATGGAAGTTGTAAGCAAATCGTCTGCAATTCCATTTGCGATTTTTCCAATTACATTTGCAGTTGCAGGGCATACAAGAAACAAGTCAGCAACATCAGCCAATGAAATGTGCCTTATCGGCTTGTTTTTTTTAATGTATTCAACATAGTTTACTTTTGGATGGAATAAATTCACTTGAACTTCATTTCCGGATGCTTTTTCAAAATCTTTTGCGTCAACCAGATGCGTAGCGGCTTCCGTCATTATCACATGCACATTTGCGCCTAGATTCCCAAGCCCTTTGATTAAATCAAGAACTTTGTAGCAGGCAATGCCTCCTGTAACCCCGATTACTATGTTTTTCTTTTTGAAAACTAAATTGCCCATATACAAATTAAGAGAAAAAGATGATTTATAAAGGTTGTTCAAAACTAAGCCACAATGAAAAACCAACCAAAATAACCGCAAAATTTAAAAAGATTAACTACTATCTAGTAGTTTATGAACTTAGAACGGGAAGCTACTGCACTTTTTAGCAAATTAGAGAGAGCTCAAATATTGGCTGTTGAGGCTGCTGAATTGGAGTTTTCGGAAAGATGTTTGTCCGGCAGTAAAGTAAACACTGAAGAACTCATTAGAAAGTTATCAAAAGCGCAGCTAATGGCTGCACAAATCGCTGAAGTTGAGTATTTATCACTCCTCTTAGGCTACCAAGAAAAAAGGGAGAAAAAACCCAGAATTGATATTTCCAAGCTGCCTCCGGATTTACATGAAACTTTGTTTGGCTCAGAAATATTTGAGATTGATTATTTCAGGGTAAAAAGTGAAAGAACTAGGGAACATGTTGGAAGAATACAGGGTAGTGAGCGCGGTCCTGCGCCTGAAATTGGGTACAAGGCCACTTCCAATGCTCTGGAGATGGCAATCTATAAGCAATTTACAGATATACCAGAGCCTATATCGGTCTATGCTCACGATTTACTCAGGATTCAAGCTGTTAAAAGACTCGTTGCATATGTTGGAGAAGCAAGCAAGGTAAAATCTGTCGGCGAATATTTAAAAGCAATCAGAAGGAAAAAATATTCTAGAATTGAAAAAGATACAGAAAAAGGAAAGAGATATGTAATTAAACCTATTGATTATAAGTTGGTAGCCGATGCAGCAGATGAAATAATAAATGACCAAAAAATACGAAAAACTAAATGGGTGACTTCGCTCCAGATAGCACAATTAATAAGAGATCCAACAAATAATCTAAAAATAGAAAAAAATTTAGCAGAATGGGCAAGAAGGAATGGCTATAAATCTGCACAAGTAAGCTTTGAATCTTATGGAAGGATAAAAGTTTATTATAAGGGTCCAGAGCCCCCAAGACTAAAAAGATAAATCAATGAAAGCTAAATTCATCGCTTGGAAACTTCCCTTTTCTAACTTCTTCAGCATACTGCTCAAAAGCCTTTTTCATTTCCAAGCCGATTTCAGCATATCTTTTGACGAATTTTGGCTTGAACGCTTCAAACAACCCAAGGATGTCATGAGTCACAAGCACCTGCCCATCGCAATGGATTCCTGCGCCAATTCCAATTGTGGGTATTGAGACTGATTCTGTAATATTTTTTGCCAGGCCTGACGGAATGCACTCAAGCACCAATGAAAAGCAGTTTGCATTGTCCATTGCCTTTCCCTCTTCAAGCAGTACTTTAGCGCTTTCCTCATTTTTGCCCTGAACCTTGAAATTTGTTATAGTTTGGGGCGTAAGCCCGATATGGCCCATGACATCAATCCCATTCTTAACAAGAAACTCTGCAATTTCGGGCTTTCTTTCTATCTTGACGGCTTTTGCGCCTGCCTTCAAAAGCAGATTTGCGTTTTTCAATGCATCTTTTTCGCTGTCGTAAGCTCCAATAGGCAAATCCCCTACAACCAGCGAGCTTTTAGCAGCCCTTGCAACTGCTTCTGTTGCCCTTGCCATGTCATCCATAGTGACTTTTGTTGTGTTTTCACAGCCCAAAACAACCATGCCAAGTGAATCGCCAACAAGCATGATGTCAACAATGCCGTCCATCAGCCTTGCAGTCGGGAAGTCGTAAGCCGTAAGCATCACTATCTTCTGTTTATGCTTCATTGATGTTATTTGTTGTGGAGTTGTCATTTTGTTAGAGAAATTGTTTTGTTCTAACATATTTGCACATTTCACGGTAAGACCCAAATCTACTTCTAGTAACTGCCATATCAGGAGTAAGACTTCTACTTAAGATGTAATGATCATAAGGGCAAACTGGCTCAACGCAAACAACTGCAGAAGAATAGTCAAAATTTGGATTGATAGGAATGCTTACAGCAAATAAAGTATCATCCTCTTTCAAGAATGGATCAATTTCAAATCCATTTGCCAAAATATGTTTGTTTAGGTAGAGTATAACTCCTGCACGTCTATCTCTAAACAGTTGCTTATAATCACGATAACTCTTTCTTGAAATTGTAGGTTCTTCAGTAGCATCCTCAATACCTAAGGTGTATTGGTAGTGTCTTATTAAGTCATAATAATCTCCTGTCCACAATAATGCTTGGTCTCTCATATTCTCAAAAGTACAAGTTGGTGGAATTTGATTCTGAAAGTCA
>JACPTD010000095.1 GCA_016192955.1 Candidatus Woesearchaeota archaeon
TGTCTCTTCCCTTTTTGTAGGGAAAATAATATTTTGGGTCATTCAATCACCTCTTTTTTTTGCTAAAACTAAAGGGTGATTGAAACCCTTAATAACTTACTTTGTCTACGCTACCAAAATTTTATAGAACTAGATTTATCTACAAAGAGATAAAAGATAGGAACGAAAGAAGTAGAGTTACTCTGGTTTTTGTTTTATTTTCTTTAAAGATATTATTTTAATCTTTTTTTAATCTCTTCCGTAGTTTCTTTACATTTCATAACAAAATCAAAATATTCTAATCCATGAAGACCATCATTAAATTTATTTTTATTTAATTTAAGAAAAAGTTCATGCTTTGTATGTCTAAATGCTGCCATAACATTGTTTAATTTGTCTAAAAGTTCTTCATCCAATTCTAATTCATTTTCCATTTTTATTTTTATAAATTCTTCAACAGCTTTAGAAATATTATCAAATTCTTCCTTATCCTTAATACCAACATTGGCTGCAAAGTTTAACAATCTTAGAGGTTCTACCATTTTCTTATAAATTGTTTTTAATGCCAACTTTTTATCGTAATCATCTTGATTTTTGTTTATGATTATATGATTAATTATTTTTCCAGTATTAACAACCTCTCCAACTACGGCATCTCTTCTTGCTTGTTGTTGTACTCCTACAACAGAACTCTCCATTCTTTGAGTATCTTTACCAGTTGCTTTACCCCATAACCACTTACAGAACGATACCGAGATGCTTCTCAAATCTGGGTTTATTCCAATAATTATTGTTCCTACTGCTATTAAAATTATTCCAGCTAATGTTTGCTCAAATTTAAAAATTGCGCCAAAACCAATTATTATTGCTACAACAGCTTTAATTGCATCTTTGGTTATTTTTTCCATCGTATGAATTTTTCAATTAATAAGCCCAAATATATAAAGACTATTGCCCAAATTATATAATTTATTTGAATTTTAAACTTTCTTGCTTTACAATAAGGTTCTTGAAATTCAAATGTATTTTTCATCACACTTTCAGAATTTTCACAATTGTTATTTGCATCTGATAACCATTCTACTAAACTGCGCATAGATAGAATTTCTGCTATCATTTTTTCAGGTTCTTTTTTTTCATAAGGGAAATAGTCAAAATATCTGTTATTTGTAGAATGGTAGGTACTATTAGCTGAACGATATTTATCATGTGAACTATAATCTGGGATAAAGCAACTATCATTATACTTTTCTAATAAAATATTTATTTTATTTAAACAATACTTCAAGTCATATAATTCTATCCTAAATAAAACTCTCCAAGAAAACCATTGTGCATAATAAGCATGTAGCAATGATTCATTTGCATCACTGCTATCTTCAGATTGAGAGATAGATTGCCTAGAACGTTCTATATCTTGACCAATATCAAATTTTTCTGTAGAAGTATAAGGTTTGTTTACTAGATTAGTTTCCCTTTTATTCAGAAAGGTTCTTGTATCCTTTACTATACCCAATTTATTATCACTAATCTTGAAATTTGATGGGCATTTTCTATCACCCCATTTTAAATCTACTGAAGTTGGAATATCTTTTAAACTTAAATTGATATAATCACAGGTAGTACAATCTGTAGTTAATATTACTTGATGTAAGCCAACGGGAACATTAAGTAATATTTCATATTCTCCAGTATGTTCATTAATCCAGCTAATCTTAGTTAACTCTATTCTAGAACTCCTGCAAAGAAAATCTAAGTTATAAAAAGGATAATAAACATGAACAAAATCTGGCATCTTTCCAGTTATTTTTTCTGCGGATGTTATCTTACCTGATATGACATAATTCCTATATTGATTTGTCGGAATTGTGGTTTTTGTAGTTAATATTATGGCAATTGTGCCTAACAAAACTAAAATAATTAAAATAAATAAATAACTTTTTCTTTCCATATAGTAAGATAGATATAGATATTTATTAAATGTTTCCTTTATTAAAGAAGGCGACAATCACCCATTTTGAGCACACAAATCTTTTCATTAAAATTTATTTTATCTCCCCCTTAATCCTCAGATACTCCTCTTTTGTCAGCTTTGAGTTTTTTGCGTTCTGCATTAGAGAATTAATTAAAACATTCTGCTGCCTGCTCCATTCCTTGTCGCTATGAGTCCTTACATAATTTGCCCAGTACTTGACAAAATTCAGCCTTTCTTCCTTATTGTCCTTTCCCGGCTTTAGGTATTTCATTGCCTTTAACAAGCAGTTTTTTGTATTTATTAATCTTTTCAATATCAATATTATCCTTAAATAATGATTCTATGTGCTTTGCATCCTCAATGTCCTTGTCTGATTTTAAATAATATTTTTTGAAAGCAATCTGCCTTTCAAGCGATGAAATAAAAATATTGCCTAATTGAGTTACAACAGTAATTCTGTCCTCAAAGCTTGCCTTATCCAAATGCTTTTTTGCAAACTTCACCTCAAAATTTGGAATTGTATGGTTTTTCAAAGCAAATCTCGCAGCCAGCCCCTGCGATAAATAAGTGTATATTTCATGCACTTCTTCTGCATTCAAGCACCAGAAACCATCCCTCTTTAATTCGTCATAAAATCTGCTGAAAGCCTCAAAATCTGTTTCTTTTATAAAAACATCAATGTCTTCTGTTGATCTTGAGCGACCAAGCAATATTGCGACATATCCGCTTATTATGACATAATCGGAATGTTTTTCGAGAATTTTAATAAACTTAAACACCAGCTTATCCAATTCATTTATTTCCTTGTCAAGCTTTATAGTATTTTTATTTATGAATTCCATAATTTCAGGATATTTTCAACATTTAATAAGTTATTGATTCAGCGGGAGAATAAATTTTTAATTGGTCGGATTATCTCTTCCTAATCTGCGCCATGAAAATTCTGTAGGCAAATACTGCTAGCGTTGCTATAACAATAGCCGCCAAACCAAGCCCGATAAGGGTGTCTGGTTTTTTAATTGCAGAAACAGCAGACCCTGCAATCCTTTCTAATCCGGTGGCATTGTAAATGGCTGGCTTTTCCGGTTCTGGTATTTCTACTGGCGGTGAAGGTATCCTTTCTTCCTCATGAGGAGCTTCTTCCTCTAAAATAGGAGGGGCATATGCGCATGTCTGGTTTTCTTGAGGCTTGCCAAATGTTCCAGGGCTTGCTCCTATGTTGATGCACGTTCTTGTCTGTATACCTTCTGGCGTGCAGCTTGACCAATCATTGCATTCCCATCTAAAATCGGATTGTCCGCCTCCGCCTCCTCCTCCACTGCCTCCGCCGCCTGAAGGAGCCGCTGCCTCGCTAGGGCATGAGCCGCAATCAGCGCTGCATGAACTGCATGACTCAGTTGATTCGCAAACGCTGTTGCCGCATTCTGCCAATCCATAAATTCCAGAGCCATAAGTTGCACTGCCATAAGTTTCTACGGCATTGACAAAAGATGGAAAAATCGCTAATACTAAAATCAAAAATGCAAAATTAGTTAAGATTATTTTTTTGTTTCTTGGCATTTTGATTAGAACCCGGTTTTATGAACGGCAGAGCACTACTATCCTTGGGCCATTGTTTGGCTCGTATCTAATGCCTGCAGCATACTGGCCATCAGGGCATACTATATTAGCATCAAATCCGCCTGGAACTTCCGTGACTGCGCTTCTTGCTGTAGGCAGCTGGCTTGCCAAAAGATTTTTGCTTACAATATTCACATCATTTGCCTCAATATTCCCAGTAAAAGCTCCTGTTTGCGCGTTAACACGATTTGCATTAACACTCTGCGTGACAGTTATGCTGTTGCCGACATTAACATTGCTGCTGAAGCTTGCGTCGCCGCTTGCGCTTAAAGTTCCGATTGTGAGAGTCTTCGCAGGGTTAATGGTGACATCCCCTCCAAAAGTTGCTAGATCATTTACTTGAAATCCACCTACTATGCCAAATTTTCTGCCAGAGGGTAGCACTACTGCCATGTCTTGAATTCCGCCAGCACCCCAGCCAATGCCAAATAAATTTGTGCCAAGAGTCAATCCTGGAAAGTCCTGGTTTGCTGTCTCCAATGTGCCTATCCCGACCACATTGCCGCTTAACGGAGACTGAAAATACAAATTCCTGCTGCTTAAAATCGAGCCATCAACATGCAGCCTTTGTGTAGGAGCATTTGTGCCTATTCCTATGTTTCCTGTAACATAAACTGCATCGTTTCCAACCTGGGCAAAAGGCGAATTTCCCGGAGGCCCTTGTAGACCTTGCGGACCTGCTGGACCTTGCAATCCAGCCCCAGGCGGGCCCTGAGCTCCTTGTATTCCCTGCGGACCGACTCGACCTTGCGCTCCTGTTAGATTAGTCCATTCTGTTCCGTTGCATGTCAAAGGCCTATTGGAAGGCGTATCAAAATAAATTGATCCTCTTTTTGAGGCATCGCATGCAAAAGGCTCTGCTGTAGGAAGAAGTTTTATTGGTCCGCCGACATCAAGACTTGTTTCAGGAGCAGTTGTCCCTATGCCTATCCTGTTGTTAGTTGAGTCTAAAAATATGGTTGCAGTTCCTGCTGTTATATTTCCTGTTACGTTAATATTCCCAACAACATGGAGCCTTTGGTTTGGAGATGTTGTTCCAATGCCGACATTCCCGTTTGTACTTATGGATATTCTTGGCAGGTCTCCCACCCCTATATCAAAGGGGCTGTTGGTTATGGTTCCTACAAATGCGCCGCCTGCGCCAGCCTGAAGCTCGCCGCGAACTGTATCGCCTTGATTAGCCCATCTAATGACTCTTGTGTCGCCGTTTGTGTCAACCACATGCAAATTCTGCAACGGGTTTGTTGTTCCAATGCCGACATTAGAGCTTAATTCTCTCTGGAAAAGGCTATTGCCGCTTGCATTCCACAAAGCAATTGACGAATTCAATGCAGTCAAATCCGAGCTGAAATTGCTTCTTTTATATCCTGTTGATGCATACTCTGCGCTGTAATTTGCTAAAGTGAACCTTTCATTTCTTGAGTCATAATCAGATGTGAAATTGGCCCTATTGTAATTGGTAAATGCAAGCGCGCTTAAATTTGAGGTTCTTATTATGGTGCCATTATCGAGCAGGAAAGTTAAATTGCTGGCAAAGTTAAAGTCATCTGCGGCGTTTGTATCGAGGCTTGGAAAATCAATTGTCAAATTTCCTTTTTTGTAGCCTGTTGATGCATATTCATTTGAGTAGTTTGTTAAAGTAAATCTTGTGGCTGCTTCACCATTATAAAGGGCTGTCCAATTCTCATTTCTGAATGAGGCAGCATTCCTTGTATCATACAAAGCTGTGAAGTTTTCATTATTGAACCTGTCTGCTCTGGCATCGTAATTAGCAGTGAAATTTGCCAATTTATAGCCCGTAGACGCGTATTCTGCGGAATAATTTGCCAACCCGAATCTATCTGTCCTTGAGTCGTATTGGGTTGTAAAGTTAGCATTTCCAAACCTGTCTGTCCTTATGTCATATCTTGTTGTGAAATTCTCGTTGTTGAACCTGTCAGTTCTGGTGTCATACAGCGCTGTAAAGTTCTGGTTTGAGAACCTGTCAAGCCTTGAATCGTAATTAGCAGTGAAATTCACTAATTTGTACCCAGTTGAAGCGTATTCATTTGAGTAATTTAACAAAGTGAATCTGTCATTCCTTGAATCGTACTGGGCTGTGAAATTGGCGTTGTTAAAGCGGTCTGTTCTAGCGTCATAATTTGCAGTAAAGTTAGCCAATTTATAGCCGCTGCTTGAATATTCTGCGCTGTAATTTGATAAAGCAAATCTGTCGTTTCTTGAGTCATACTGCGCTGTGAAGTTCTCATTCCTGAACGCAGCCGCTTCCAGCGCGGTATAATTTGCTAATCCAAATCTGTCAGCACGGGCGTCATACTGGCTGGTAAAATTCGCATTTCCAAACCTGTCCAGCCTTAAGTCATATTGCGCTGTGAAATTGGCATTCTTGAATGCGCTATTTTCAACCTGAACACCATTTCCAAGAATTCTTACATTTCCCGCATCCAAAATGCCCGCCACATTTACGTTGCCGTTATCTGCGCTTACATTAAACAGATTGTTGACCGTAAAGTTGCCTGAAAAGCTGACATTTCCTATTACAGTCAATTTTTCAGATGGAGAGGTGGTGCCGATGCCTACATTTCCGCCTGTTGTGGCTAAAAATACCTGCCCTGTTACATTAACCTGTGAATAATTTGCAATCGTCTGGAATATTACGGAAGAGGTTGCTAATGTAGTTCCGTCAGGGAATATGATATTGCCGCCTGTTATGTTTATTCCATCTCCGATTTGCAGCGGGCTTCCCCCATATAGCCTGCCTTTAATTCTTACATCTCCTTCAAAAGTTGAGTTGCCTGATGTCCCAGTTACGTTTATGTGGCCTGCAACATGAAGCTTCTGGCTTGGAGATGTTGTTCCTATGCCAACTTTGCCATTTGAGCCATTTACAAACAAAGTGTCAGATATATTTACAAAATTCGGGAAGCCTGCAGCCAGCAATACTTGGGTTGTTGTATTAGTCCACGGGGTTGGAATAGAAACCACGCCAGGAGGGCAGTTACTCCCGTCTTGCAGGCAGACATTAACCTGGCCAACCCTGACTGCGCTTGCATTGATTATGCCAGCTACCTCAAGCTTATTTTGAGGATTGTTTGTCCCAATGCCTACATTTCCGCTTATCTCTCTAGGATAGATATTATTGCCAGTAGAATTCCACAAAGCGATAGATGAGTTAACGCTGCTTAAATCAGAGCTGAAGTTGCCTTTCTTGTAGCCGCTGCTTGAGTATTCCGCAGAAAAATTTGCCAGTGTGAATCTGTCAGCACGCGCATCATATTGGTTTGTAAAGTTTGCGTTTCCGTATCTATCATTTCTTGAGTCGTATTGCGCGGTGAAATTGACGTTTTTAAAAGCGCTATTTTCAACCTGAACATCATTTCCAAGAATTCTAAAGCCGGCTGCATTTATTATGCCTGCTGAATTCACGTTCCCAGTTGATGCGCTTACATTAAACAGGTTGTTGACAACAAGGTTTCCGCTCATGTTGATGTAACCACTGACGTTGACATTTCCAACAATTGTCAGGGCTTCTGATGGCGAGCTTGTCCCTACTCCTATGAAGCCGCTTGTTGAATTGACATAAAATACGGATGTGTTTGAATTGTTTGCGTTAGTTATAACAAAATTTCCAGTTACGCTGACATTTTTCAAAGTTCCATCCCCTGTGTGGGATACAAGCAGAAATTCATTAAGCAAGGCGCCCCATGCATTTGAATCGCTGCCAACAGCCGGAAGCCTTGCTGCGTAGGCAGATGCTGCTAGTAATAAGAGTACAAAAAGAGCTATAAAATTAAATTTCCCCCTTAAAATCGGCATTTTAATATTTACCCCCTATTGTGTGTGCTATAGTAAAAGGTATGCTTAAAAACTCCACTCCACCCCTAAATTATCTGAAAGTAGTGATTGCCAGCTTTTAAATCTTTCTTTTTTATCACTTGCAAATTGTTACACTTATAATTATTTTTATTTTAGAAGTAATAGGGTCAACATTACGTACACTCGGCTGCAGAGCATAAAAATAAGTTTATTTCTCGCCTTTTACACTCAAATACTCCTCTTTTGTCAGCTTTGAGTTCTTTGCGTTCTGCATTAGAGAATTAATTATAGTAAAAGACATAAAAAATTGAGCAAAGTTTATATATAAGTTCTTACATAGAATTTCTTGGTGATACAAATGCTATTAAAAGAA
>JACPTD010000081.1 GCA_016192955.1 Candidatus Woesearchaeota archaeon
TAGTTTATTAAAAAACTTTGAATCCAACAAGATACATGTTCAAAGCTTGGTTGTTTCTGATTATTCTTTTGAATACTCCCACTGGAATGCGAAAAAATCGCTTGCAGAATGGCTCAAGGAAGAGAATGTTCCTGGAATTTATGGCATTGACACAAGAAAACTGACAAAAACTTTGAGAGAAAAAGGCGCAATGCTCGGCAAAATAATAATCAATAACAATGATGTTCCTTTCTATAACCCGAACAATATAGATATAGTGAAAGATGTTTCCATCAGGGAACCAATAGTATACAATGAAAACAGACAAAACAAGAAAATTGTAGTTGTTGATTGCGGCATTAAAAACAACATTATAAGAAATCTGATAAAAAGAAATTTAACAGTTATCAGAGTTCCATATGATTATGATTTTTTAACCCAATTCTTTGACGGATTGGTTATTTCTAACGGTCCTGGCGACCCGAAAATGTGTGAAAGAACAATTTACAATATAGGGAGGGCATTGAAACACAATATTCCGACATTTGGAATTTGCTTGGGCAATCAGCTTCTTGCTCTTGCTGCAGGCGGCAACACTTACAAATTAAAATACGGACACCGTTCTCAGAATCAACCATGTACTTTGGTTGGAACAAAAAGATGCTTTATAACAACCCAAAACCATGGATTTGCAGTGGACATGAAATCGTTGAATAATGAGTGGGGGGAATTTTTTGTCAATGCAAATGACGGAACAAATGAAGGCATCAAGCATAAGGCAAAACCTTTTATGAGTGTGCAATTTCATCCGGAAGGTCATAGTGGACCTGAAGATACAAACTTCCTGTTTGACGAATTCGTTAAAACGTTAAAATAAGAAAAGGATAGCAACAAAACCACTGGACACTGGACATGCTCACGTGAACTATTTAAAGGCAGTTCAACTGCCAGTGCAAAGAATGAAAACTCAAAAAAAATGGAAAATTGATTACTATATTTACATTGACTACTCGCATGACTTAATTGGATACAATATAATTGAAAGGGAAAATGTAGGATTTCTATTAAAAAAAATATCCAAGTTCGAGCATTACAAGAAAGTAAGGCACATAAGGACATATCTGATAAAAATAAGGAAAATTGTCAAAAAAGATGAGATATCGAGCCTCTTGTATAAGCAAAAAATAAGGCCTCTGAAAGACAATATATCCATATTTATTGAAGTGATTGAATTCGTAAAGAAACATGACAACTGCGCAATTTTTCTTTCTGTTGACAATAATCAGTATAATGCTTTTATCAAGCTAATGGGATTAGTGCCGCACAAAGAGCATTTAGCCTTAATCAGAGAGAGTGATTTGAAGAAAGGCTCTATCGAGTATAAACTGAGCCTCATCATTGACAATATGTTGGTAATAGAAAGGATGAGTAAGTAGACCCACCATCCTACTAACCGCCTCTAGGGACGGGATTCGTCAGGGTCTGTTCCTCAATGAATGGTTGAGTATTGCATATATTTAAACCTTTCGCACAAAAATGAGACAATTAATGGAGGAAAAAAGAAAATTGGACAAGCCTAAAAAAGTGTTGGCTCTGGGCTCAGGTTCATTGAAGATCGGACAAGCAGGCGAATTCGATTATAGCGGCAGCCAGTGCCTCAAGGCCCTTCGCGAAGAAGGCATTGAAACAATTTTAGTTAATCCAAACATTGCAACCATTCAGACAAGCGAAGGCATGGCTGACAAAATTTATTTCCTTCCAGTCACTCCTTATTTCGTTGAGAAAATAATTGAAAAAGAAAAGCCTGATGGAATAATGCTTTCTTTCGGCGGGCAGACTGCTTTGAATTGCGGGGTTGCGTTAGCAAATGACAATGTTTTTGAAAAATACAATGTAAAAGTCCTAGGCACGCAGATTGACGCAATAAAAAACACTGAAGACAGGGAATTGTTTGTGAATAAATTGAATGAAATAAACTTGAAAACTCCTGAAAGCAAGGCTGCAAACAATGTTGAAGAGGGAATAAAAATTGCAAAAAAGCTTGGCTATCCTGTAATGCTAAGGGTTGCGTATGCACTTGGAGGAGCTGGGTCGGGGGTTTCTGCCAATGAAGATGATTTAAAGCAGAACGCAAGAAGGGCATTTGCATACTCTTCTCAAATTCTTGTTGAAAAATATCTTGGAGGATGGAAAGAAATAGAGTATGAAGTTGTAAGAGATGCTTATGACAACTGCATCACAGTCTGCAATATGGAAAACTTTGATCCAATGGGAATACATACAGGGGAAAGCATAGTTGTTGCACCTTCCCAAACTTTGACAAACAACGAGTACCACAAACTAAGAAATATATCCATACAAGTGATTAGGCATCTTGGCATTGTTGGAGAGTGCAATATCCAGTTTGCCCTTGACCCTTACTCTGAAGATTACAGGATTATTGAAGTGAATGCAAGGCTTTCAAGAAGCTCTGCCTTGGCATCAAAGGCAACAGGCTACCCACTGGCTTTTATCGCAGCAAAGCTTGCCTTGGGCTATTCTTTGGCTGATTTGGATAATATGGTGACGAAAGTGACAAAAAGCTGCTTTGAGCCTGCTCTTGACTACATTGTTGTTAAGATTCCAAGATGGGACATGCAGAAATTCAGGCATGTAAGCTTTGAGATTGGCTCGGAAATGAAAAGCGTGGGAGAGGTTATGGCAATTGGAAGAAAATTTGAGGAGGCAGTCCAAAAAGCGATAAGAATGCTTAATATCAATTTGCATGGATTGGCTGCCAATAATTTAAAATTTGAGGATGTTGAAAAAGAACTGAAAAACCCAACTGACAAAAGATTATTAGCAGTTGTTGAAGCAATCAAAAGAGGAATTTCTATTGATAAAATCCACGAGTTAACAAAAATTGACAAGTGGTTTTTATATAAAATAAGGAAGGTTGTTGAAACTGAGAAGGAATTAATGAAGTATAATATTGAAAATGTGCATCCAGACTTATTAAAATTGGCAAAACAGCAGGGCTTTTCTGATTTTCAGATTGCAAGAATATTATTCAAGGACAGCAATGGCATGGAAGAAAAATTGCTCCAAATAAGAAATCTTAGGAAAAAACAAAATATAATCCCTGTTGTCAAGCAGATAGATACATTGGGAGCAGAGTACCCTGCGAAAACAAACTACCTTTATTTGACATACAACGGAGAAGAAGACGATGTTGAATTTAAAGACGGGAATGGCGTAATCGTGCTTGGCTCAGGCGCTTACAGGATTGGAAGCTCTGTTGAGTTTGACTGGTGCTGCGTCAATGCCGTCATTGCGCTGAAAAAATCAGGCTGCTCGACAATAATGATAAACTACAATCCTGAAACTGTAAGCACAGACTACGATGTCTGCGACAGGCTTTATTTTGATGAGCTTAGCTTTGAGAGGGTGCTTGACATATATGAAAAAGAGAACCCTCTTGGAATGGTATTATCAATGGGCGGCCAAATTCCAAACAACCTTGCAATGCGGCTTTACAGGCAGAATGCAAGGATATTGGGGACTTCGCCTTTGAGCATAGACAATGCCGAAGACAGGCATAAATTTTCCGCGCTGCTCGACACGTTGAAAGTGGGGCAGCCAGAATGGACAGAAGCCAAGTCAATAGAGGAAGGGCATGATTTTGCTGAAAAAGAGGAGTATCCTGTCTTGATAAGGCCAAGCTATGTTTTAAGCGGCGCTGCAATCAGCATTGCAAGCAACAGGAAAGAGCTTGAGCAGTATCTGCGCAAGGCTGCCGATGTCTCAAAAGAGCATCCTGTTGTTATAAGCAAGTTTATAACAGACGCAAAGGAAATCGAGATTGACGCGGTTGCGCAAAACGGGGAAGTTGTCATTTACGCTATATCAGAGCATATAGAAAATGCCGGTGTTCATTCAGGCGATGCAACAATGGTGCTGCCGCCGCAGTACACTTATCTTGAAACCATCAGAAAAATAAAGGAAACAACAAAAAAGATTGCGCAGGCGCTGAAAATAACAGGGCCTTTTAACATACAGTTTATTGCAAAAAACAACCAACTTATGGTTATCGAATGCAATTTAAGGGCTTCCAGAAGCTTTCCATTTGTTTCAAAAGTCACAAAACATAACTTTATCGAGCTGGCTACAAAAGCGATGCTCGGCATGGACATAAAAGGAAAGTATAACACGCTGGACATGGATTATGTCGGCATTAAAGCTCCGCAGTTTTCATTCTCAAGGCTGCACGGCGCAGACCCTGTGCTGAGCGTGGAGATGGCCTCAACAGGAGAAGTTGCATGCCTTGGAAATGACTTGAACGAGGCTTTTTTAAAGTCGCTGCTTTCAGTGGGGTTTGTTTTGCCAAACTCAAATGTGCTGCTTTCAACAGGCCCTGTGAAAAGCAAGGCTTATCTGCTTGAAAGCGTCAGGAAATTAGCGGGAATGGGATTCGATCTTTATGCGACAGAAGGGACTGCAAAATTCCTTGAAGAAAACAATATCAAAACCAATCTCTTACATTGGCCATTGGACAAAAAAGAACCAAACACATTGACTTATTTACAGGAGAGAAAAATAGATTTGGTAATCAACATCCCAAAAAGCCTTGAGGAAGAAGAACTTACAAATGATTATTTAATAAGAAGAAAGGCAGTTGATTTTAATATACCGTTGCTGACAAATGCCCAGATTGCCAAATTATTTATTGAGTCAATTTACAAGAAAAAAATTGAGGAATTGGAGATTAAGGAATGGGGGGAGTATTAGATTGTGGAATTGGAATTTCCACTCTTGTTTGAACACTAGATTCGCCATCATTAATATTTGATAGTATTATTTTTCTGTCTTTTTCCTTTTTGTATTTTGTTTCTATACACAAAGAAAAAAATAATTATACAATAGTTGTCCGTTCGTAATAAGTAAAGGACATATTTATGTCTAAAAACTTGTGTCCTTTACTATAATCCATTTACAGAAATTTCTTTTAATAGCATTTGTATCACCAAGAAA
>JACPTD010000084.1 GCA_016192955.1 Candidatus Woesearchaeota archaeon
TAAAGCTCCGACGAAACCCCGTCGAGACATATTTTGGCTTATTTTTGGTTGATGAAAAGTCATACCGACGATAAGCCTAAACTCCACACAATAAACAGCCACATTTTTATTTATAAATCACCGACGGGACTTTATAGTTACGCCAATTTTTCCGCAGCTTTTCTCATATCCCTCGCCCCATAAATCGCCCTTCCGACAATTGCGTGCCATGAATCTAATTTTTTGGCTAAATCGCTTATTGAGCCGCCTTGTGTTATTAAGCCTGGACTATAAAATACAGGATTTTTTATTTTATTTTTTATTATTTTAACATATTCCATTGCTTTGTCAGGCTTATTGCCCGGAATCACAAAATCATTTACACCCATTGAAGCTGCGATTTCATACATTCTTTTCGGCGCATTGTCATCAATAAAGCCGCCTGCTTCCTTCAAGTAAGCCTGGTGCGTCATCTCCCCTCCGATAATCACATTCACCTTTGCCTGCTGCGCTGCCTTAATCCAAGCAACCTCTGTTTCAGGGCCTGCCTGCGGGAACAAAATGACAGCGTCTGCCAATTTGCACGCCTTCATGAATTTTTCACCCATTTCAGGAATGTCCGTGCCTGCTTTTTGATGGTCGTAAATGACTGGCAGTTTTGTATGCTTTCTTATTGCCTTAACAACCTTTTCCATGCCAAAAGGAATCACAAGCTCAAATCCTATTTTGTATGCCCCAACACCTTCAACAGAACAGGTTGATTTGATTAATCTGCTTAATTTTTCCAGGCTACCTACATCACAGCTTGGTATTATTGATTTTTTTAGTTTTATTATTGGCATTTTAATTCAACGTCCTGTAAGCAAATGCGGTAAGCAAAACCCCTGTCAATACAAAAAAAGCCCAAAAATCTTTGATAAAGCGTTTGAATTCCATTTTTTGTTTAATTTTCATTATTGATTTGTTTTATTGGATATTAATTTTTTAAACAGCAATCCATCCTTCAGGGTGCTTTTTCCAGTCCATAATATGGGTTAGCTGGTCTTTTGCAATATATTTTTGCTTTAATGCAAGTTGAACGAGGCTTGTAAAGTTTGTCAGCGTTAACACCCGGACATTTGCAATCTCAAAATTCTGCCTTGACTTTTCAAGCTCGTATGTAAAGATCGCAACGCAGTTCTCTACAATGCCTCCTTTTTCCCTCACAGCTTTTATTGTGTTTGCAGAGCTCTGCCCTGTGCTTATCAAATCCTCAACAACAATGTAAGTCTTGCCTTCCTCTACTTTGCCTTCCACCATGTTTTCTTTTCCATGATCCTTTGTCTCGCTTCTTACATAAACCATGGGCTTCTTTAGCTTTTGGCTTAGCCATGCCCCCCATGGAATCCCTGCTGTTGCAGTCGCTGCAAAGCCGTCAGATTTCAGCTTATTCTTCTTTATCATTTTAATGAAAGAATTGACTATGAATTCTCTTTCCCTTACGTGGCTCATCAGAAGCCTGTTGTCTGTGTAAATAGGGCTCAAGATTCCAGAAGCCCACCTGAAAGGCGGCTTTGTCCTTAGCATCACAGCATTAACCTTTAACAGGATTTCAGCAATCTTATCCGGCATATTGAACCTCTCTGGCTTTTATATTAAACACATTTCCATTATCATAAACAACACTTCCATTTACCATTGTCGTTACAGGCCAGCCTTTTAATATTTTCCCTTCAAAAGGGCTCCACTTGCATTTTGTCAGTAAATCATCATTTCTCACAGCCTGCCTCTTGTCCAAATCAGCAATAACCAAGTCCGCATCAAAGCCTTCTTTCAAAAAGCCCTTATTCTTAATTTTGAATATTTTAGCGGGGTTTTCGCAGCAAAGCTCCATTATTTTTGGCAATGTCATCATATTTTTATTGAATGCATCAAGCAATAATGGCAGCATTGTCTCGACTCCTGGAACGCCAAAAGGGTAATTTGCCTGCTCCTTCTCCTCTTTTAAATGGGGCGCATGGTCGCTTGCAATAATATCAACCATGCCATTTTTGATTCCGTGCCACAATGCTTTCTGGTCGTTTTCGGTCTTAAGCCTTGGCTTCATCTCTGCAAATGCGCCCAAATGCTGCAAATCATTTTGGTTCATAAACAAGTGATGAGGGGTAACTTCCACTGTAATCTGTTTTTTTAGCTTGTTGCTTTTAGCATATTCCAGTTCTCTTTGGGAGCTTACATGCGCAAAATGCACCCTGCCCTTTATCTTATTTTTAATTAAGATATCAACAGCATTTTTGACATGCTCGTCTTCAGCATGGATTATCGTCATTTTTGACGCTTTCAAGATTTCTTTTATCACTTCAAAGTCTGATATTTTCAAATCGCCAGTCGTATAGTCCATATACAGCTTGACTGCTGCAATGTTTTTTGCCTTTTTAATGTCTTCAAGGTTATTTTCAGTTGAGCCGAAGTTAAAGCCGTAGTTGACAATGCTTTTTGCAGCAAGCCTTTTCTTTTGCTCCAGCGCTTCAATTGTGGCTGTGGCAGGAATTGTGTTGGGCATATCCAAGATTGTTGTAATGCCTCCTTTTGCAGCAGCCATAGAGCCGCTAAGAAAATCCTCCTTATGCGTCAATCCTGGCTCTCTAAAGTGGACATGCGCGTCAATAAGCCCGGGCAGGACAAAATTGTTTTTTGCATCGATTGTTTTGTCGGCTTTCGGCTCTTTGTTTGTTATTTTTGATATTTTGTCTTTTTTAATGAGGATGTTTTTAGAATAAACTTTGCCATTGGCGCATATCCTGCAGTTTTTTATTAAGATGGGCATTTTAATTTTGCTCAATTTGCTCTATTTCCTTTAACTTTTGTAGATTGTTTGTTTATTAATATCTCTTTATCAAACAAATCTTTTATTGCCAAATCAATGATTTTTTCCCCTCTTAAATGTCTTGGAACGCAATTTCTTAAATGGATGGTTTCTGTATGCGCCCCCCCAAATTTCTTTTTGTTTTTAAGCATTCTTATCATTTTCTTTTGAACATTAAGAATTTCTATTTTGTCAAATTTTGCCATTCGTCTGTAGGTTTGCCGTATATATTTAAAAACTTCTAAAATATGTTACAAATTTGTAATAGTAATATTGCAAAATAGAAACATTTAAATATAAGCTGATTTTATTGTTGCTATGAGATTTCAAGATGAGCCAACAATATTTAGGGAATTATTTGGAGACACGCCAAAAGTAAGGGTTTTAGAATATCTGCTGGAAGGTAGGGAGCTTGATCACTCAATTGGGGACATAGCAGAGGGAGCTGGCATAAACAGGGTTACTTTGTTTAGATTATGGCCGGAAATTGAGAAATCAAAATTAATTATGCATACAAGAAACATAGGAAATGCCAAATTGTTTAAATTGAACATGAAGAATCCTTATGTCAAAAGCCTTGTTGAATTGTTTGACAAATTGATTAATGAGAAGTTTAAGAAAGCTGGTGTCGAGGAGAAGTTGGAGCATTGACCTAAAGAGCTTTTTAGCCATATCAATGTGCCGAATGGTATTCATTCAGGCTTACTTTCCTTCCGCTTTTGAGCCTTGCAAAACTTCCGAAATCCAACATTTTTGCCAATTGCCTTGAATTGAAAATAGGGCCGTCAATACACGCTATCTTGTCATTAACCATGCATGCGCCGCATACGCCAAACCCGCACTTCATCATCCTCTCAAGCGATGCCTCCAATTTAACACCTTGCCTTTGGCAGATTTCAAAAACCTTTTTCATCATTATTTCAGGGCCGCATGTATAGACAATCTCTACCTTATTTTTTTGATTTCCCAAAAATTCAGCCAAAATATCTGTTGTAAAGCCTTTTCTTCCAAAAGAGCCGTCATCTGTTGATATTACGATATTTTTATTCTTGTACCTCTTTAAATAAATCAAATGCTCCCTGCTTCTTGCCCCATAAATGAGCAACGGGTTTTTTAATGCATCAATCAATGTCGAGAGAGACGACAATCCAACTCCTCCTGCAACAATGCAGGCATCATTTTTTATGGAAAAAGAATTGCCATAAGGGCCTCTTATTCCGAGCTTGTCGCCTTTCTTCAATTTATCAAGAGCATTTGTAAATTTTCCAACAGCTTGCGAAGTAAAAGCAAACTCTTTTTTGTTCCAGTAAGAGACAGCCATTGGCTTTTCATCAATGCCTGGAATCCAGATCATGACAAACTGCCCGGGCTTGCAGCCTATTGAATGCTTAAAGAAAAATGATTTCTGGCTTTTGCCTTCCTGAACTATATTGGCAATTTCAAGCATTCGGGGGATGTCGGATTTGCATAATTCAGTTTGATTTTGCATTTTTCATTCCCTCCCAAAATGACAATAACCCGTCTTTGCATTTAGGGCATAGATGCTCTGCTGGCGCATTGTACTCCATTATGCACTTTGGAAGTTTTACATATCCGTTGACTTTTGTGTCGTAATGGTGCATATTGAGCCCAAGAAGATGGAATACCTCATGCGCTATCACTTCCTTAAAAAAGCGCTTAGGGTATTTTATGTTTGGGTCAAAAGTGAAAATTGTAACCCCATCTGAAACGTATGTCAGCGCATCCCCAAATTCAAGAATCTTTTTTCCTGACTTTGCCCTTTTATTGGCAAGAAAAACGCTTGCGCTGCAGCTGCCATTTCTCATTTTTTTTGCCATATTCAAAATTTTCGCCCCATTGATGCAGCCGCCACTTATTGCAAAGTCCAAGTCAAGCCCTTTATTAAGCCTTATCTTAAAGCTTCTCGAGCAAAGCTTTAAGGCATTTTCTATTGCCATAGTTATCATCCCTATTTCTTTCTTTTCCAGTTTTGAGCAATCAAAAACATCAATCTTCTTTTCCTCAATCCAGCGCGTAAAATACTCATTCTTGAGGTAAGATTTATGGGTGTCATGGCAGTAATCTTTCCATTCCCTGATGGAATTGAATTTAGTGACTAATTGTTTAGACATTTTAAAGTTTGAGTTTTTTAATTTCTTTTGGAATTCTTGTTAGATTTTCTTTTAATTTCAGCATAAGAAATATTATTAGACCTACAAAACCAATAGACAATAATCCGACAAACATTAACTGCCTTAAATTAGAATAATCTATTTGCTTAGTTACAAATGCAATAACCACGGCAATAAAGTAAGTAAACAATATGATAACAGAAGTGTTATAGTATTGTAAATATTTGTGATATTCCATATCTAATAAATTCTTCTTTATTCTCTCACTTATTCGTTTTGTCGCCATGCCTAATCCCCAAAAGCTATCGCCAACATGACAAGTCCTGCAACAATTAAGACAACAGAGATTGTTGAAACTATGTAGTTGGTTTGCAGAAACGATGGTATTAATAAGATGATCCCTAATATTGTCCCGATAACTCCGGCAACTGCCAAAATATTTTTTGTTGTTTTTTTCATTTTTATGCCTCCGAATTTTAACTTTAGATTTTTAATTACTTAATTTTTAAAATTCTTCAATAAATTTTAAAATACATTCATCTTCAGATAAGTGCTTATTAATTTTATTAACTTCATTTCTGAATTTTATACAACCTTCACATTCTTTTTTAATCATGCGCAACCCCTCTTATCTCGTCTAAGTTCTTAACCTTATTCTTCTTCATCCATTGCATTATTTCATCACATACTTTTTTGAAAATATCAATGCCTCTGTAATAAACCCCTGTGCCGATTCCAACAGCAGTTGCCCCTGCCATCACCATTTCAATCGCGTCCTTGCCATAAGTGACTCCGCCAGTTCCTATGATTGGGATTTTTACAGCTTCATAAATCTCATAAACACATTTGACAGCAATCGGCTTCAAGGCAGGGCCTGAAATCCCCCCAATCTTGTTTGCCAGTATAGGCTTTCTTGCATCAATGTCAATCACCATTCCAGAGGCTGTATTGATTGCGGTTATTGCATCTGCCCCTGCCCTTTCAGCAGCGTGGGCTATTTCCTTTATGTCATAGACATTTGGGCTTAGCTTAATGCTGACAGGTATCTTTCCAGAATTTTGCTTCACAATTTTTGTAACCTTTGCAGTCAATTCTGGATCAGCATAATACGGCTTGCCATAATCCATGTGAGGGCATGAGATGTCAACTTCTATCATCGCAGGCTTCAAGTAAGCCATTTTCTTTGCTACCTCGCCAAACTGCTCAATTCTGTAGCCATAAATGCTTCCTATCACAGGCACGCTTAAATTGTCAAGCCTTACAAAATCTTTCAATGCAGAATCAATCCCCTGCCCTGGCAATCCAACAGCGTTAAGAAAAACCCCGTCATAAGCGAACATTGTTGGATTTGCGTTGCCTTGTCTTTCCTCATGGCACAATGATTTCAACGTAACAGCCCCTGCTCCAGCCTTTCCAATCCTATTGACGCTTTCTTTTGTCACGCCAAGAATTCCAGAAGCAAGGATTGTAGGGTTTTTTAATTGAATATTGCAGAGTTTTGTTTGTAACATCTTAATTTTAAATGAGACTATTTTTGGAATTAGTCTAAACAGGCTGGCACTTATCTTTTACACATCTACAACTTGTCGTTGAAGTCACTTTTTCCGGTGTTTCTATACATTCACGTAAGCACTCTCCTTGCTTCTTAATATAATACTGGTAATCACTTACACACACCACATCACAACAGAAAGTATGTGCTTTGCATTCCTCATCACTATTGCATCTTAAATATTTTGGATTTACAATATTTTGATAAACATAGATAAATAAAATAATCACCATTA
>JACPTD010000085.1 GCA_016192955.1 Candidatus Woesearchaeota archaeon
AATCATTGCACTTTCCTTGCAAAGCTCAAAAACCCGGAATGCCCTATTCCTTTGCTTTTAGGCCTTACTTTTCGGTCTTCAACCTCCCATTCCCTTTCCGTGATTTCAGAGGTTTTAAGATAAACAAAAGAGCCGTTTTTTCTTAGGGCATTGACAAAATCAGCTACCTGCGGCACAGAGGGGCTGTATGAAACAAGAAAGCCGCCCGGCTTCAGCGCTTTTGAGCAGCTTTCCAAAGCGCTCCACGGCTCCGGCAAGTCAAGAATTACGACATCCATATTTTTATCATCAGCTTCCTCATAAATATTTTTATTTTTTACTTTAATGTTTTTCAATCCCAAAAATTCTATATTGGACTTGACAATTTCGATAAAGTCTTCCCTTATTTCGTATGTTATAACTTCTTTTGCTATGCCCGCGATAAAGCAAGCCAATGCCCCGCTTCCTGAGCCTGCATCAAGAACCCTGCTTTCTTTGTTGATGCCTGTTTCCGCCATTATCAAGCCTATGTCCTTTAATGGAATTATCTGCGCATCCCTTTTTATTCTTCTGTAAAAATCAATGAAAGAAGGTGAAAATACAAATAATTCCTTGTTGGTGTTTGTTTTGAGCAAATCGCCTTCTTTCGACTTTTTTAATTCGCTGCCTTTTATAAAGCCGTATTGCGTATGCAAATCTTCGCTTAAGTCTTTCGCATAGAACTTCCTGCCTTCTTTGGTGATAAGCACTCTTTCAATATTTTTCATAAATAAGCATAGAAAAAACTAGGCTATAAAAATTTAATTATCACGCAAATTCACTTTTTGCCCTTTTTGGCAGGCATAGCCTCGCAATGCGGGCAGTTTGGCTTGACAAGCTTCAGCACTCCCTTAACCACAAGGAGAGCTCCCAGCACATGCCAGATGTAATCCGGCCAGTACTGTGCTGTCAATAAAACAACAGCTCCCAAAACTATATACTTGCCTGCATGGCACTTTGCGCACATGCCGCAGCAGCAATCACCCATTGTTGCACCTCCTTTTATCTTTATTTTATTAGTCTTAAATTTGGAGTTTAAATACTTTGCTAATTTGAAAATATGAGTCAAAAAACAAAAGATTTAAAAATAGTAAATAATAGTTTTAAATAAAAGTTTGTATAATTGTTAAATATAGATTAAAAGATTTTAAAAAAAATTAATTAACTTTAAAAAAGAAATAAATAATTATTAAAATAAGTTATATATAAGTTAATAACATATATTAAATAATTAAAAATGAATAAATATTTATAAAAAATAAACAATGCTATCGTTATCGGACAATGAATTTAGTGTATTGGATTTTCTAATTAGAAATTTTAGTGAAAAGCTTACCATCAGGAGCATAGCTCAAAGGCTTAAATTCAGCCCGGCTGGTGTTTTTAACATTCTTAAAAAATTAGAAAAGCAAAACATTGTTGTGGGGCAGAAGCTTGGGACTGGCTTGTTCTATGCCATTAATTTTGAAAATAGGATTGCGGAGCACTTGGCTGCGGTTGTATTGCTTTATTCTGAAGAAAAAATTGGAATTGATGTTGAGCAGTTAAAACATGCCAAATCTGCGATTTTTGACAAAAAAACACTGCTGCTGATAACAGACAATATCACAGTTCTTGATGTTTCAGTCCCAAATGTTGATGTGAGCGCCAAAACAGAAGATGAGGTTATTGATTTATTGAGGAAAAAGGACGCTTTAATGCTCCAACTGCTCAGGAAAGGCATTGTGCTGTTCGGCGAAGACGAGATTGTTGAGATAATAAAAAACTGCATTTCAAGGTTTTAAGATGAAAAATAAAAATTGTTTAATCGGTGCAATTTTAATTATTTTACTGGCTATACTGCTTCTTGCAAATGCGCAAGCAGAGCCATTTAGCGAATCTTTAACACTCTCTTTGGAAAAATTCAATGATTTCTTTGAGAAAGAGCAGTATGAGGCTTATGCAAAAACAATCGACTTTTTTGTATTCTCTATATTATTCGTATTGATTTACATGATTGGGGTTAAGTATGCTTTTAAGGAAGTAAAAAGGATAGAAAGGGTTATCGCCATTGTTTTAGGGCTGACAACAGCATTTTTGCTGGTTATTGGCGGCTTCTCTATTGTAAAATTGCTGCCTTTTGTTAATTGGCTTTTGTACTTCCTGCTGTTTGTTTTGATTTGGTGGCTTTTAAAGGAAATGAAAAGCAAGTTTTGGCGCTTTGTTTTGGCTCTATTTATTACGCTGGTCATTGCCGCTTTAATTGAGGGCTTTTTTGATTTTGCGCCTGAGGAGTTAGCTCAATCATTTGCAATTGTGTTTATTTTAAAAAATGGAAATAGTAAATAAGAAAACAAGTGTATTAACTTTGCTATTTTTGATAATTTTATTACTCTCTACAATTGCCTATGCAATGCCATTTACAGAAGCCTTCAGAGGCGCTTTAATTGGAATAAACGATTTCTTTGCAAAAGAGCAGTATGAGGCTTATGCAAAAACAATCGACTTTTTTGTATTCTCTATATTATTCGTATTGATTTACATGATTGGGGTTAAGTATGCTTTTAAGGAAGTAAAAAGGATAGAAAGGGTTATC
>JACPTD010000086.1 GCA_016192955.1 Candidatus Woesearchaeota archaeon
CAGTCTTTGATGAAAAAACTGAAGGACGAAACAAAAGAGTACCAAAAAAAAATCAAGGAGCTGAAAAATGAGCCTGCAAGGGCAATGGAGATGCAGAAAAAGGCAATGGAAGTCAATATGAAGTATATGATGCACTCCTTAAAGCCGACTATCATAACCTTTATCCCGATAATCTTGATATTTGGATGGATGAGCTCCACTTTTGCCTATGAAAGCATAAAGCCGCAGCAGGAATTCACAGTCAGCACTATTTTTGACAAGGATGTTGATGACGAAATTGAATTGGTTTCCACTGAAGAGCTAACAGTTGTTGGAAACAAAACCCAGAAGATAACTGAAAAAATTGAAAGCGGCATAATTTTTAAGAGCACAATTTATAAGGCAAGCTGGGAATTGAAAGGAATGGAAGGTGAGCACTTGCTGGAACTAATTTACAACAACAAGAAACACCAAAAATCAGTTTTGATAACCTCAGGGAAAAGATACATTGAGCCAATTAAAAACATCAACAATGACGCTTTGAAATCAATTCAGGTAAACTATAAAAAGCTGATTGTATTGCCCCTAGGCTTTTCAGACTGGCTCGGGTGGCTGGGCACTTACATAATCTCCTCAATTGCATTCACTATGGGTTTGAGAAAGCTTTTGAAAGTCTATTAAGAGCATATTCCAATGCTCTCAGCCTTCACAGCATTCTTCGGGCATATCTCTGTTGCCTGTCCTGATTTCACTTTTGGTATGAACTGCACTTGCTTTATGTTGCCGAACTTGGAGAAGTCATAGCTAACCTCCTTGTCTTTTTTGTCGTATAAAGAGCCTTTCTTCAGCAGCACATTGTCCAAGTCAAAAAGCCTTGTCCCTTTGTCGCCAACAATCCATATTGCAAGCCCGCTTACGTCAATTGTACCTGTATTGTCTATGATAAAATTTATGTAGCCGTTTTGCCCAAAGCCGCCAAAGCAGGCATCAGATGCATCTACGCTTCTGATTTTTATCTCAACATTCCTGCACATGTCTATGGATTTGCCCAGATTCAGGTTTAATCCCCAGTTCATCACAACAGAGCCTAGGGCAACTGCAAATGCTATCAAAAGAACTGTTGCTATCAAAGGCGATACCCCTTTTTTTGTCCCGAAAACGATAGGCATATTCCCAGTCTTTGTTTTAAAGTATTGGTATTTAAACATTATGCTAACCTTTATAAATAAATATGTGTTTCCAGAGGAACATGCCAGCGCCAAGATTGAGGTCGAGAAGCCTGAGGAAAATATCCAGGAAAGTTCCTGGCGGGAGAACCAAGCTTCATTTTAAAAAAAGAAAGCCAAAAGCTGCCAAGTGCGGCAATTGCGGCGCTGCTTTGAAAGGCGTTCCAAGAGAGTTTCCTTTCAGGATGAGAAGCATGGCAAAGACAAAGAAAAGGCCGGAAAGGCCGTTTGGCGGCGTTTTATGCAGCAGGTGCATGAGGCAGGAGATCATTGACAAGATAAGGTAATAGATTCAGTTTATTTTTTTTGATTGATTAATGTTCGTGCGCCAACTGTAAAGCGCAAGTATAACTAAAAAGGGAAACTAAAGGAAAACTTTTACAAAAATAAGAATTAAATCCGCTCACTTCGTTCGCATTAAATTGTGCTCGGCAAAAGTTTATTGCCAAGAATTTTTGCCTCACCAATACATCACAATAACCAATCAGAAATAAAATAACAAAGAAATCACCTAGGCTTATGGCAACATAGTCTGTTTTAGAGTGATTGTAGGAACAAAATGACAATAGGAATTGGGAGATTAGTGGTAAAGACTGCTGGGCGCGATGCGTCTAAAAAAGGAGTCATAATAGATATTCTTTACGACAAGTTTGTTTTAATTGATGGTGAAACAAGAAGGAGAAAAGTCAATATTCTTCATATTGAGCCATTAAATCAAATTGTTAAAATAGAGAAAAATGCAAGTCATGAGGATGTTTCTAAGGCATTAGATGAATTGGGATTGAAGGCAAGAGCAACAAAGCCGAAGCTAAAAACAGAGAAGCCAAGAAAGAAAAGAAAGACACCCGAGCAGTTGAGAGTGCAAAAGGAAGAGAAAAGAAAACTACGAGATTTCTTTAAGTTCAAGAAAAAGGAAGAAAAGTCAGAAGATAAGAAGGAAGCAACATTGGAGGAAAAAGCTGGTTTGAAGATTGAGGAAGTGAAAGAAGAAAGTAAAGAAGCGTCAGGAAGCACTTTGGTAATAGCTCCAGTTGAAGAAGGAATAAAGGCCATGGTAAAAGAAACTGGAACAGAACAAAGAGAAACAAAAGAAAAGCCAGAGAAAGAGGTGAAGCAGAAAGATGAAAAGACCGCCACGAAAAAAACTACCCCCAAGAAAAAGGAGTGATTTTATTTTTTATTCTTCATCACTTCAAACATCTCCGTCAAATTCAATTCCAGCGCAGCAACTGGCATTCCAAGCCCCCAATTCGTTAGCACAACAGGCGAAATTTCTCCTAAATAAGCAACTTTCCTGCCTTTGACAACTGCTCTCCCAACCCTACCTTCAATGAATGAGTCATGCTCAGTCTCATCTACATCATAGCTTAAGCCAAAGCACCTCATTATGTAGTCAAGCGCCTGCCTCATTTCCGTGTAATTGGTTTGGTCATGAGATGATGCAATTGCAATTCTGTGGTATTCCAATATTTCATCGCCTTTCCTTGAATTTACCAAGCCTTCCTCAAAGATTTTTTGTGGAAATTCAACGTGCTTGTTCTTTGAGAAAACTTCCATCAGGTTTGGCAAAAGCCAGCTTCTGACAACAGAATAAGTTTCTGACATATATTCATCTACCTCAATAGTGCCGAAATCCTCAAGATTCATATTTTTGTAAAGCAAATCCTTGTTTGTTAATATAGGGCTCATCACTTCCTGATAGCCCAAGCCAACAGCAATCTCCCTCACTTTGTCAATGAACTCGTTTATTTTTGTTGTTGAGCCATGAGTAAAGGTTGTCAACGGAAATTCCTTTATATTGTCAAAGCCGTACATTATGCCGATGTCTTCAATTACATCATAAGGATGCAGTATATCTTTTCTGTAAGGCGGAACTTTTACTTTGTAATTCTCAAAATCAAACTGGGCTTTTTCAAGCAAGCGCTTTATCTCGCTTTCTTTAAGCTCCAGCCCAAACAAGCGAGTTGCATACTCATTTTTTATGGCAACACTCTCAATTCCCAAGTCAGGAGACACTTTTTTCTTGTCAGGATACTTTATCTCAACAAAATAAATTTCAAAGCCCCTCTCATATAAGGCATAGGCAAATATAACAGCTGCCAGATTGACAGCTTCCTCATCTGTGCCTGTAGCCTCAAAAAACATGTTTTCATCTCCTATCTCAATTTTTCCTGTAAAGTTGGAATTAATTATTGGCACTAAGCTCATCACCTCATTTTTGTCGTCAGCAAGCAATGGATATTTTTCAAATCCCTCAAGAATCCATGCGTATTCCCTGCCCTTAGGGTGCTCTGCAAGCACTTCTTTTAAATTCATCTTGGCTTTGAATTCCAAAGGCACAAACTCAACAGACAATGGATCAACTGCCTTGTAATGGACAGGAAAAGCCAGCCTTTTGTAGGAATACAAACCAATAGACACTTTCTGCCTTCTCCTTCCATAAGTTTCGCAAAACTTTTCCTGCAGCTGCACAAGCTGCTTTATCATATAGTCATCAACCTTTTTTCCTTTTGCGGCAAAGCAGTAGATAAATGGCCTGTATTTAATGACTGATTTATCCACAACAACCTGATAGTCTCCTTTCTGCACTTTTATTTCTGGAACCCCTTTATGCATTCCAAGAACTCCCTTAACCAGGCGAGCAAACCCTTCAACGCTCCATAAATAAGGCAGGTTTGTGTCCCCAAAATCTATCTTAACTTCATCAGTTTCATTATCATAACTTTCAAAGTCGCCTTTTCCGTATTGCGCTAACTCCTGAACCTCTTCTATTGTTATTTTTTTGCCTGTTAAATGCTGCAAATCCTTCAGTGAAAAAGTTATGGTTGGCATTTTTTATTATTTCAAACTTTCTCTAAATTCTTCAATTTCATTAATGTTTATCTCTGGAAATAAGCCAGTATAGCCGCATTTTCTGCATTTCTCTGGAGTTGGTGCAAGTATCTCAACAAAATCTGTCTTTATCGGCAAATCTATGTTGCCGCATTTCGGGCATATTTTTGTGTATTGGTTTTTATTGGATTTCATTAGGTTAATTTCAAATCACTCTCGCATTC
>JACPTD010000033.1 GCA_016192955.1 Candidatus Woesearchaeota archaeon
CAACATACTGATGGCATCTGCGCATCTTGCAGAGCTGACAGCAAGCAGCAGGCTTAAAATATCGACAATCAAAGTAGGGGGCTCTCCGCTGTATTACCTGCCTGGGCAGGAGGCAATGCTGCAGAAATACACAAGCAACATGAACGACAAGGAAAAAAAGGCATTTGACTTGCTAAATCAAAACAGCATACTGAGGGATGCCGAGCAGGAGCCTGTAATAAGGGTTGCATTAAGGGAAATAAAGGATTTCGCAATACCATTAAGCGTCAATTACAACAGCAATAAGGAGATATTCTGGAAATGGTATTTGCTAAGCAACGAAGAGGCTGAGCGGCTTATCAAGCAAAGGCTGGAAATTCCTGAAAAGCCAATAGAAAAGAAGGCTGAGCAGGCAATTGAAAAACAAGAATTGCAGCAAAAAACAGAGGAAAAGGCTGCAACCCAAAAGCAATTGGATGAAAAGCAGAAAGAAACAAGAAAATACAAGCCAAGGGACAAAGAGGATAATTTCCTGAAAGATATAACTAAATTCTTTGAAAAGAACAAGATAAGCGTAATAAGCAGCGAGATAGTCAAGAAAAACTCGGAAATTGACTTTATCGTAGAGATTCCAAGCGTTGTCGGCAACCTTCAATATTACTGCAAGGCAAGAAACAAGAAAAGAATGAGCGATTCTGACCTGAGCAGCGCTTATGTAAAAGGGCAGTTCAAAAAACTGCCTATTCTGGTTGTTTCTACAGGAGAGCTGTCTGCAAAAGCGCAGGAAATGCTGGCAAAAGAGCTAAATAACTTAACTTTCAAGAAAATATAAAATGGGAGTAGCTTTAACAGAATTGCTTTTGATTAAGGAGATTGACTTAGATTTTTTGCATAACAAGGTTCTTGTTGTAGATGCCCCTATGTGGCTTTACCAGTTTTTAAGCTCGATAAGGCAGAGAGACGGGACATTATTGACGGACTCTAAAGGCCAAGTCACATCGCACTTGATGGGCTTGTTCACAAGGGTTTCAAACTTAATGCAGCAAGACATCAAGCTTGCTTTTGTATTTGACGGCGAGCCCCCAAAGCTGAAGCACTTGACGCTTGAGAAAAGAAAAGAGCTTAAGATTGAAGCTGAAAAGAAATTTGAAAAGGCAAAGGAGAAAGAAGATTTGGAATTAATGAAAAAATATGCTGCAAGGACTTCAAGGCTTACAGATGAAATGATAAATGAGGCAAAAAATCTTGTAATGGCATTTGGGCTGCCCGTTATTAACGCCCTTTCAGAAGCAGAAGCGCAGGCTTCCTTGATTGTAAAAAATAATGATGCTTATGCGCTGGCAACAAATGATGCAGACGCTCTGTTGTTCGAGTCACCCAAGATAGTCAGAAATCTGAATATGGCGGGAAAGAAGAAAAGAAAGGACAAGCTGAGCTATGAGATAATAAATCCTGACATTATTGATTTAAAAGAAAATCTGCATCACTTGGGAATCAAGCAAGAGCAGCTAATTGCCCTGGCAATGCTGATTGGAACAGACTATAATGCCGGCGGCATAAAGGGCATCGGGCCAAAAACAGCGCTTAAATTAGTCAAAGAGCATGGCACAAATTTTGATGCATTATTTAACAATGCCAAATGGAATGATTTCTTTGATTTTTCATGGCAAGAAGTGTTTGAATTGATAAGGAACATGCCTGTTGATGAAAATTATGAGCTGAAGTGGTCAGACGCCAATGAAGAGGAAATTATGAAATTGCTTGTCGGCAAGCATGATTTTTCCGAAGAAAGGGTAAAATCGCAGATAGACTCATTAGTAAAAGAAAAAAATAAAAAAAGCCAGAAAGGGCTGGGAGAATTTTTTGGGCAATAGATATGAAACAAAACCTCAAATATCACTTAAAAAATAAACTAACACCAAAAGAACTAAAATTTGTCCCATCTTCTTTTGATGTTGTGGGTGACATTCTAATTTTCTCGGAATTTCCAAAGGAGTTGGCGAAAAAAGAAAAGCTGGTTGGAAATGCAATACTTGAAAATTATTACAATATAAAGACAATACTGAAGAAAACAAAAAAATATTCCGGGAAGTTCAGAACTCCAAAATTAAAGATTATTGCCGGCGAGCAAAAAAATGAAACAATTCACAAGGAGAATAATGTTTTTGTAAAACTAGACGTTGAAAAGGTATATTTTTCTCCCAGAATGTCAAGCGAAAGAAAAAGGGTTGCTGAATTAATCAAGCCGAATGAGAATGTTTTAGTGATGTTTAACGGGTGCGCACCATATTCATTGGTAATAGCAAAAAACACAAAATGCAGGGAAGTTTATGGAATTGAAATAAACCCAATAGCCAATAAATATGCATTGGAAAACATTAAAAAAAATAAATTAGAAAATAAAATAAAATTATTTCTTGGGGATGTAAGGGGGATTATGCCCAAAATCAATAAGAAGTTTAACAGAATCCTTATGCCACTCCCAAAAGGCGGGGAGGATTTTTTGGATTTGGCATTAAAATACATCAAAAAAGGAGGCATTATTCATTTCTATGACTTCCAGCATGAAAATGAAATCCATAAAGCGGAAGAAAAGGTTAAAGCTGCTTGTATCAAGTCAAATAAGAAGTTCAAAATTCTGAAAATTGCCAAATGCGGCCAATATTCCCCAAGGTTTTATCGAGTTTGCGCCGATTTTGAGGCATTTTAGTTTTCAGTGTTTTTATTTGCGCTTTCTTTTTATTTATGCCTCTACCCTGGGTGAATTGGCCTGACTATATGAGCAAAATGACCTCCAGCATTTTATTTGTCTTCAAAATCCTCCATTGTGCTTAATTCCAAAACGCTTATAACAAGCTCCTTGCCTTTTTTCATGGCAAAAGCATAGATGGTTAGGTATATAAAGAAATGTGGTGATAAGTAATCACCATAAAATTTAAAAATAAGGTTAATTTGCAGTAACATATGAGATACACAATTTTTCGCTCATTGGGGTTGACTGAAAACGAGTCAAAAGTCTATATTACTCTGCTTGACTTAGGGACAGCACAGGCAGGGCATATAACTGAAAAATCAGGCATACACAGGAGAAACGTCTATGATGCGATAGCAAGGCTGATGGAGAAAGGGCTTGTGAGCTTCGTGATTGTCAACAACAAAAAGATGTTCAGCCCTGCAAACCCAAAGAGGTTCATTGAGATAATAGATGAGAAAAAATTCGGGCTTGACAGCCTTAAAAGCGACTTCAGCAAAATAATGCCTGAGCTTGAGTTAAGGGCAAGAATGCAGGAAAAGCACGATGTGAGGTTTTTCAAAGGGGTTGAGGGCCTGAAGACCTTGTTTGAGGATATAATAAGGACTGGAGAGGATTATGTAGGCTATGGCCCCGGGCGCCAGATTGAGAAGATATTAAGGCATTATTTCAAGCATTATGTGGACAAGAGGGTAAAGTCCGGCATTAAGCTGAGGCTGATTTATGATGATGCATCAAGAGGCATTGTTAAGGTGAACCCATTAAGCCACGTAAGGTACATACCAAACAAGTTCAGCTCGCATGCTGCACTGAGGATTTACGGCGACAAGACAGCGCTGTTGCTGCTTTCAGAAGAAGAGCCTCTTGCAATAGTCATAAAAAACAGGGCAATTGCAGACGGCTACAGGAAGTATTTTGAGGTCATGTGGAAAGCTGCAAAGCCATGATTTTTGGAAAAGGTATATAAATCAATGTCATTTCTTTAGATTGGTGCACGCAATGAGAGAAGTGAACACCCTTTGAGCGCAAGCAATGATATGCGGTAGTAACTGCCGAGCGTGTGCCCCTTTATTTTTAATGCAGAATAAACAAAATATAGAGAACTTTGAATAATTCATTATTTTTGTAATTTCATTCAAAATTCTCTATAGTTTTTATTTACCCAAACATCCCTACATAATCCTTTCCCTCTGCCTCTTCTTCCTGCTTGACCTTGTCAATAGCTTTCAGGAAATCCTCTTTATTGACGAATGTCCTGTTGCCCCTTATCGCGAAATACCCGGCTTCTGTGCACACTGCCTTTATTTCAGCTCCGCTGAACCCCTCCATTCTGCTGGCAAGCAATTCTATGTTTATGACCCTGTCAAAGCTCATGTTTTTTGAGTGTATTTTTAATATCTCGAGCCTTGCTTCCCTGCTTGGAATTGGAATATGAATAAGCCTGTCAAGCCTTCCAGGCCTTATGACAGCAGGATCCAGTATGTCTTTCCTGTTGGTCGCGCCAATAATCTTTACATTATCCAGCGGCTTGAAGCCGTCAAGCTCTGCAAGCAGCTGCATGAATGTCCTGTTGACTTCCCTTTCACCGGACGTGCCAACCTCAATCCTTTTTGCCGCCAAAGCGTCAAGCTCGTCAATGAAGACTATTGCAGGGGCTTTTTTTCTTGAAAATTCAAAAATTTCTTTTACAAGCTTCGCACCTTCCCCAATGAATTTTTGCACCAATTCAGAGCCCACAACCTCTATAAATGTTGAGTTGGTGGATGCTGCTACCGCCTTTGCCAGCAATGTCTTTCCTGTCCCGGGCTCGCCATAAAGCAGAACTCCTTTTGGAGGGGTTATGCCGATTTTTTTAAATAATTCTGGTTTCTTTAATGGCAGCTCTACAACCTCCTTTATTTCCTCCACTTGCTGGCTTAAGCCGCCTATCTCCTCCCAGGTTATTGTCGGCTTTTCAACAATGACAAATTTCTCAACATTAAAGCGCCTGGTTATTGGGATTTTTTTTATTACTGTGAGGTTTTTTTGCTCCACCAGCACCAATTCGCCAGGCTTAAGCTTTTCGCAGTCAGTTGATATGTTGACAAGAAACTGGTTGCCATTGGGGATCTTTATTATGGAGGTGTTCCCAAATATCTCCCTTATTTCGCAGACCATCAAAGGAGATGCCTTGAACCTTTCTATTTCTTCTTTCAAGCGGTTTACTGTTTCCTTTAGAATTCTGTTCTCCTCCTCATAAGGATTTGATGAGGTCGAATAAGAGTACATGATGCTGTCAATTATGCTCTTGGCTTTCGCATCTTTTGTCGGCATTTTGTTTTACGATAATGGATTCAGTATAAAAGGCTTTGGGTTCGTAATTTAAATTTTCCATCTTTCATTAGTAAAAGGCTATCAGCATAAATAGTCGGCTTCTTAACAACAACATCAACATGGAAAGGCACATCTATTTTGCCTCCGAAATGCATGTTGTTGCCGAAAGCTATGTGGCAAGTGCCTGCAACCTTTTCGTCCTCCAAAACATTTCCTGTTATTTTGGCTTTGAGGTTTGTGCCGATCCCAAGTTCGGCAACATTCCTGTATAGATTATTTTTAAGTGATTTCTTAAATTTTTTTGAGACTTTTCCGCCGATAACATCGGCAATAAATCCGTCTTTAATTTTAATTTCAACATTCCTGTCAACTTTTCCTGTGCCGCCAATGCTCGCATCAACTATGATTGTGCCGTTTGTTTCATTCTCCAAAGGGGCTATAAAAACTTCTCCAGCAGGCAAATTCCCAAAAGAGCCTTTTTTTGTGTAAATGCCATTGTCATCAATCCATTTTCTTCCTTCTGTATAAAATCCCATATTTGTCCCGTTTTTTGCAGTTATTCTGATTTTATTTTTGTTTTTTAGCTTTGAAATTAATTGCTTATTTAGCTTCATTATTTTATTGAAGTCAACATTTAATGCACGTTTCATCATGTCTATTGTTATGCCCGGCATGCTTGCTATCCTTGCGCCATTTTCGCTTGCAGCTTTTCTTGCTTTAGTGTGGCTCAATGACATAGTTGTAGCAAGCAAAATGACATCATGCTTCAGCATTTCTTCCGCTATGCTTTCAGGCGGTTCAGCTCCATGGGCTTTTGGTATTGCAGTCAATACCAGTCTTGATTTTTTTGTTATTTTCAACGAGTTTTTATAAATGATATTTCCAATATTCCTTAATTTTGAATCCGTAACAATCAGGCAGCTTTCATTTTCCTTTAAACTCATGCAGTCTTTCAGAATTATGCTGGCAGGTTTGTCAAGAGGCATCTTATGCTGCAAATTCCCCGTTCTTCAGTATCCAGTGCTTATTTCCGTTCTTGTCGATGCCATAAACGTCAAGCTTCTGCCTTGGCGCGTTAAACACAATGTCCATGTGGTACTCTGTGCTCCTGTCAGGCTCGAATCCTGAACCGAGCGCAATGTGCATCATTCTTGCTATTTTCTCGTTTACAATCAAGTACTCGCATAGTCTTGCCCTTGGGTTTGTGTTTATGGCAAATTCGCCGATTCTTTCAAAATTCTTCTTTTTCAGGTCGATTATCTCCTGCGGCAGGCTTTTGTTTTTTTCGGCCTGGAGCAATAGCTTCATTGCGTCATTCTTCCTTTTGTTGATTTTTTCTATGATGATTTTTGGGCCGTCAATTACTTTGTAGCTGTTGCCATAGCACTCGACAACTAGAAGGCTATTTTCATCCAATGTATAGCTTTGGTCAACATGCACAACCACATCGCCAACAAAGACGCCTTTTACATATTCCGGAGTTGTGAAAGCCTCTCCTCCAGGTATGTTTCCCATGCAGCCTGCCCTTATCCCTGTTCTTTCCAGGTATTCCATGTTGAGCTTTTCCCTTACATCAGTGTCGCTTCTTCGAACCCATCTTCTTGTGCCGTCATCTTTTATCAAGCCTACTTCAAGTTTTGTGACATGCTTTTCTTTTAGTTTTCCCTCAACGTAAATAGTGTCGCATCTGTCCATAATGTCTTTTATCCTTTGGTTCCTTGCCCTTATATCGCTCCAGTCAACAAGATTTGTGTCAATAAAAATATCTATGGGTATGGTTTCAGTAAAGGCGACTCTTGCCATTGGATCCCGGTCATCATATTTCGTTTGAGGGTAAAAATCAAGCTTGTAGAGCATCTGGGCAGGAGTCTGCCATCTCGTTTTCCCGTTAAGGGAAGGGTAGCCAATCACTTCTCCGAAAAGATGCTTCCCGGGATATCCCTTTCCGCTTATGGAAAATGACAAATCAATTGGCTTTATTCTGTCAAGCTTTAGCGATTTTGACAGCACTTTGTATTTTTTGAACGGCTCCTCATCAATATCTTTTGACAGCTCGCATCCAAGCAGGGTTGCCCTTAGCTCGAAAACTCTCTCGCTTTCCTCAAGCATAGATTCTCTAAGAGTGTAAGCGCTCATTGATGGCTCTGCAATTCTTTTTGCAGTCTGTGTCATTGCCCATATTATTGAGTAAGAATCGAGGTAATCTTCCAGTGGATGCCCAATCAAATCATGAGTGGGTATCAGCGTGAAGCCAATACCAGCTTTCTCACCTTTTTTTAAAGCGTAAACATCGCGCCATAGTATTTCTGCGGTTTGTATTAATTCCTTCATTCTGCATTCATTAAGCCATTCTGTATGGAAAGGCAGATCAAATGAGCCAGAAAAAGCGTCTTTTCCTGCCTCAAGGAAAAAATCCGGACCAGCAAAAATCTCTTTGAATTTTCCTTTTGCCTTTATGTCAACTTCATTAATAAAATCTCCTAAGGCTTTGGTTTTCTCGCTTTTTATTCCTTTTTCAAGCTGCTCAAAAGCCCCCCATACATCTTTTAAAGCCTCCAAGGCATCTGATTTTTTATTTATCCCAGCACAACTTACATCATTGCCTAAATCATGCAAAGCCCTTGATAAGGGAGCAATTGAATAGAACGCGTCCTTATTCAGTATATCAAAAATCATGAAGAAATTTTTGCCTTTTGCGTTTTTTATTTTATTTTTATAGTCCTGAACAGCAGAGTTAAAATGATTTTCATTATATTTCATAGAAAAAAGGAGATATATTTTTATATTTAAATATTTTTATTAATTAGTTATATTGTTTATTTTCGGAGAATTCCGACTTAACACTCTTATTAAGCATCAAATGGGATATTATTATCGTATTTAAAAGTATACCGATAATTGTAGGTAATGCATCTAAATGACTACTATTGATAATACTATAGATAATCCCATAAAAAAATGTCCATAAAAATGCAATAAAAGAAAGAACAATAATGAGGACTCTAGACCAATTCTTTCTGCCCCATAATGATTTTGAAATAAAAAAATTGATTAAGGTTATAATTATTATTAACAAAATAATTAAGGTTTTAGAAGATGAAATATAACTTAATATTAGCAAAGGAATTGAAAAAGTGAAATTTGTTGTTGAAATTATTGGACCAAGCAAAATACCTAAAAATAAAATAATACCAATATTTGATGGTACCCCAAAAAAAGTAGTTTCATTTGGTGTTTTATAGATTTGAAAAAACAATATAGAAGAAAGAATGTTGGATAAAGAATAATATATTGATATTAATTTGACCCCAGTCGATATCTTTTTATCTGACATTTTTTTTGAGAATCTAAATGCAACACTTAGGTTATTAATAAATCTTTTGATGTCTTCGTAAGCGCAATCGGCTTGCTCTTGAACAGCACTGTGTCCTCTATCCTTATGCCGAATTTTCTTGGGAAATATATGCCAGGCTCAATTGTGAATACCATATTATTCATTATTTTGTCATTTGAGTTCAATGCGAGGTTTGGCAATTCATGGATTTCAACCCCAACCCCGTGCCCGAGCCCATGAGTAAAGTATTTGCCATGGCTTCCAAGGCTCTTATTAACGAAATCATAAAGCTGAGAGCATTTGCTATTTTCTTTGATCTGGCTTATTGTGTTTTTCTGAACTGCCAGCAGCGAATTATAAATTTCTTTTTCATTAGCGCTTGGCTTTCCTATATAAATTGTCCTTGTGATGTCAGAGCAGTAGCCCTTGTATTTCACGCCAAAATCAATGACGCAAAACCCCTTTTTTATCTTTGCGCTTGAAGGCTCGTGGTGGGGCATGCTCCCATTTGTGCCGGAAGCTATTATGGGGTTAAATGAAAGCCCCAAGCCCAGTTTTTTTGCTTCATACTCAAGAAAAGCAGCAGCATCAGATTCCGTTTTGAAATCCTTGAAGCTGTTTATTGATTTTTGGACTATTTTGTCAGCGTAACTGCATGATTTTGTTAAATATGATATTTCTTTTTCTGTTTTTATCTCCCTTAGTTTAATGCAATTGAAAGAAATGTCCTTTGCTTTTGATTTTTTGAAATATTTTTTGAAATGCCTGTAAGCATTTAATGTAAAACTGCTTTTGTCTATTGCAATGCTCCTTGCTTTCAGCTTTTTTTTATTAACAATTTTTGATATAGACTCAAAAAATCTCTTTTTCTCCATTGAATAAACCTTTTTTATGGCTGATGTTTTTGCTCTTTGGAATTCCATCTCCGGAGCGATAAGAAAAGGCGCCTGTTTTCTTGGAACTATCAAAGCCCCTAATCCATTATATCCGGAAAAATAAAACATATTTGGATTTGGGCTTGTTGAGTCTGAGTTATAAAAAACGGCAAAATCCGCTTTCTTTTTTTCCAAAACAGCCTTTAATTCAGTTATTTTCATTGCAATTCAAAAATCTTATATACCATTTAAATTTTTTCTTTTATAATGGAGAGATTTATGTTAGCAAACGGTGTCACTGTTATATTTGAGAAAAACAGCTCCAAGTCAGTCGCTGTTGAACTCATGTTTAAGTTCGGCTCTAATTTCGAGGGCAAAAAGACGCTTGGATTGGCTCATTTTCTGGAGCACATGCTTTTCGAAGGCACAAAGAAAAGAAAAGACTCAAGGGAAATTGCAAATGAAATTGAAAAATACGGCGGCGAGTTTAACGCCTACACAACAGGAGACAGGACTGCTTTTTTTATAAAGATAATAAACAAAAGGCTTGACAAGGCATTGGACATCTTAAGCGACATGGTTGCGAACCCTGTTTTTGACAACAGGATAATAGAGAAGGAAAAGCAGGTCATATTAAAGGAAATAAACATGGTCACTGATGACCCAAGGCTGCACCAGTGGATTTTATTCCACAAATCGTTGTTTGACAGGCATCCTGCAAAGAACCCGACTTACGGCTCTGTCAAAACAGTGAAAAGTTTTGATAGAAAGCATATAGCAGATTATTATCACAGCCATTACATTCCAAATAATATGATTATTTCAGTTGTTGGGAATGCACGAAATATAAAGGAAAAGATAGAGCGGTATTTTGGCAGCCTAAAGCCAAGAAAACTGGCAGGAAGGAAAAAAATAAAGGAGCCCTTGCAGACAAAACCAAGAAAATTTGTTGAGAGGAAAAAGACTCTCAATTCCTACATGGTTTTGGGCTATAAGACTATTTCCAGACTGCACAAGGACAGCTATGTTTTTGATGTCATAAACGCAGTTCTTGGAAAGGGCCAGTCTGGATGGATATTTGACGAGATAAGGAACAAGAGGGGGCTTGCCTATCAGGTTGGGGTAAATAATGAAAATGAGAACGATTATGGAATATTTGCAGTTTACGCCGGACTGGATAAAAAAAACATCAATGAGGCGAAAAAGATAATGCTGCGGCAGTTCAAAAGGCTGGAAAGGATAAGCAGACAAGAGCTTGAAGAGGCAAAAACCCACATTGAAGGGAGCTATACTTTGGAGACAGAGGACAATTTCAGGCGCGCAGACGAGCTTGCTGTGTGGGAGTCAATAAAAGATGCAAAGCTTGCTGATTCTTATCTAAAAAATATAAGAAAAGTCGGAATTGATGACATAAAAAGTGTTGCGAAAAAATATTTGAATGACAACTATACTTTGGTTGTGATTGAGCAGAAATAATCATCTAGTTACTTCAAATCGCTTGATTGTCTCAAGAAGCTTTTTTAATTTTGCGTCTTTCTCAAAGCTTTCTCTGACGGGGTTGAGCATTTCATTTACATAGTGAGCGACTGAATTTTTCAGATCAGCGGGGTGTATCTTGCCCTCCCTGTACAGCCTTTCAAGCTCTGCATAAGTTTCTATGACAACATCGCCTCCAAATTTTTCTTGCCGCTTAATTTTCATTGTGCTGAATTTCTCAAAAATGAGGTATTTTGAATACTCGAGCATTGGGTTTTCATGCATTATTTTTGCAGGACAATATGCTTTGTCTATTTTTCTTTTGATGTCCTCTTCTGAATCATTCATGAAAATGGCTTTGTCAGGATTTGTTTTTGACATCTTCAGCTCAAGAACCCTGTCCTCGCCGTTTGACTTTGGAGGCTCTCCTAATCCAATAAGCATGTGGTGGCTCACAACAACAGGCTTCCAGAAACCCAAGCTTTTCCCCAGCTCCCTTGCAAGCACATTTACCTTTCTCTGGTCCATGCCAAGCTGTGTTATGTCCGCTTTCAGTTGAAAAATATCAGCGCACTGCATACAAGGGTACAAAATCTGGGAAGCCTGCTGCACTTCGGCTTCTTTCCTGCCCATTATCTGCCCTGTCCGTATTATCCTTTTTACAGTTGAATTTCTTGCTACCTGCATTACCTTTTTCCAGTATTCTGGCTCTTTTACATAATCGCTTACCCAAACAAACTCTATGTTATTTATGTCCATGCCGCAGTTGCGCCAGACTTCAATAAGATATTGCCCGACTGTTTGTATTTTTTCCAGGTCTCCGCTCAGTTTGTTGTTTGCCCATGCATGCCAGTCAGCAACAAGCATCTTGAACTTGATGCCTGCCTTTGTCATCTTGTTTATGTTTATAGCCCTTAGAATTCCCTGCGCAATATGCACATCAGTGCCGCTGGGCTCAAAACCATCATAAGCTATTGGATGCTCTTTTGTTTGCAGAAGATGCCTTAACTCTTCCTCTGTTATTATCTCCTCTCCAACCTGCTTTATCAAGTCAATCCTGCTTTCAATGTCCATCTTAAAGAACAAGTTTTATAGTGAATATTTAAAGTTTTGGAGGATTATCGGGCTTTTCCTTATAAACTCTTTTCAAAACCATCTGACTTGCGGCTCCAACTGATATTCCGATAATCTCCAAGGCAAAGAATACAATCATGCTGAAAGGAAGATTGCTCACATAAGTGCTGAAGCCGGTTGCGTCAGAAATGGCATTGCCTGTGGGGATTATCTTGGCAGGAGTTCCATCATCGCTATAGATAGGCAGCATAAAGTAAACCAGCAAAGCAACTAAAGCTCCAATATACGCTCCTTCTTTCATAAAATGCCTATTAAAGTTTTAGAATAAAAATGTTGCGGTTTGGTGAGCTGTAAAGTCTAAGTTTGATCTAAAAATATATATACCTAAAATATAGTTTTCGGTATCAAAAAGCTTATATATTAGTTAGGTATCTAACCTGTTATGCGACTTTTAAGCCAAATTAGTAGGGAATATAAAGGCACAAAATATGAGAAATTCTGGATTGTAATTCCCTCAAAAATTGTTAAGAAATTAGGTTGGAAAACGGGAACAGAACTTAATGCAGATTTGAAAAATGGAAAACTTGTTATTGACAAAAAAGACTGGGAAGATTGAAATAATAGAAAAATTATATTTAAGGGAAATTCTGAAAAGTAGTAGTACTTATCTTAAAAAAATATTCACAAACGAAGAATTACACTCTTTTTTGATTGATTTAAAGAAAATTAATAACTTAAAAAATCATCAAGAGGTCATAGATAGATTTATACAAATTTATCAAAAACACATAAAAGAAAAATATCAGAAAGAGGAAAATCCCCATTATAATAAAAAATTATTTGATTTTATAAAAACAAGAACTAACAAAGTAAAAGTTTTATGGGGTAATTGTGAGAATTATTTGAAACAATTACCAGCAGAAAGTATTCAATTAATGGTTACTTCTCCACCATATTACAATGCAAGGGAATATTCTCAATGGAAAAATCTAAATGATTATCTCAAAGATATGAGGGCAATAATAACACAATGTTATCGTGTATTAGATAATCATCATGTATTTGTTTTTAATGTGGGGGACATTTTTGACAATGATAATCTTGTAGTTAAATCTGTATGGGGCAAAAGAAGGTTGCCTCTTGGTTCTTATTTCGTTAAATTGTTTGAAGAAAGTGGTTTTACATTTGTAGATGATTGGATATGGGATAAGGGAGAAGTGCAAAGTGAAAGGCACAAAAATGGGGAAAAACCATATCCCTTTTATCAATATCCTATGAATTGTTATGAGCATATACTTATTTTTCATAAACACAGATTAGATAAAACACGATTTCCTTGTCCTATTTGTGGCAGTTTGAAAGTAAGCGGAAATACTCAATCAGAGATAGGGCTTCAATCTTGGGAGTGCAAAAATAATGATTGTTTTGAAAGAAGCAAAAGTAATAGAGGGAAAAGATTTTCTTTAAAAACAAATTTAACCCAAAATTCAGCAAAAAGAAAGCAGAATATAGTCCCTCATGAATTAATTAAGAAGTGGAGAAGAGATGTAATTAGGTTTCCCCCTGTGATAAAATTTAATAGTAAGGGAGAGAATATATTAGGACATACTGCCCCATTCCCCGAAGATATACCAGAAATGGCAGTTAAATTTTTTACATATAGAGGGGATATTGTATTAGACCCATTTGCAGGTAGTTTTACTACTTCTATTGTTGCTAATCGTCATGGAAGAATAGGGGTTGGTTGTGAATTACGAAAGGACTTATTTGAAAATTCAATAAAGAACAACATCAAAAATAAAGGAATGGAATCTGATGAATATTCACTACTCCAATAAATCAAATTTATTAAGAAACTTATTCCATTTGCCAAAATTCTTTGCATTGAAATGTTCCCTTCCTTCTTCTTTTAAGAAAGACGTACTTTTCAAAAAATTTTCAGCATTTTTTTCAAAATCCTTAATGGAGATAACTAAAAAATGGGGTTTTTCTTCATTATCTAAAC
>JACPTD010000028.1 GCA_016192955.1 Candidatus Woesearchaeota archaeon
CATGCCGAAGGTTGCTTTTGATATTTCCGCAGTGAGTATTGAAAAATCCTCTTGGCTTTCAATTCCCCGCTTTTTCCACTCGTCTGTGAGGTCTTGCCTTACTGCGATGCCCCTCAGCCTTTTATCAATCCATGATTTTGAATAGCCTTTCTGCTCATAGAGTTCTTTCATGCGTTCCTGAGCTAATTCTGGATTTTCTATTTCTTGGACTCGCTCATACCCCACTTTAGCCAGCCACAATTTGAATGGTTCTGCTTTTTTTGAAGGAATGGATTGTATGATTCTGAATATAGACTTGGTATTTGCACAATCAGTCGCATATGACTTACCATCGGCAGAAGGCAGTTTCAGTTGTCGACAAAATGTCGATAACTCAATTCCGCTTGATTCCTGCTCTCTTTTTTTCAGCCTATACCAATAATCTTTGGCATCAGCGCTATCAGTGAGGGCTTGAACCACATCGATTACTGAAAAAAACCACTGGTTTTGATGCCAGATTCTTCTTATTTTCTTGTCTTGAAAGACAACTAAAGCTTTGTTTTTGTCCATTTTATGCCAATTCTGTGCCTTTTCCAGATTTTTTACTATAATCAACTATAAAATCAACTCCTATTTGAGGCTTTTCTGACTGCAAGAACATGTTGCTTACCATAACAACATTACATTTCTTGCATATGCCATAGACAATCCATGCTACAGATTCATTATTATCATCTTTAGCGTCCATTATTCTCGTATCAAATTCTTTTCCGCAAAAATGTTTTCCTGGAAATAGCTTAATTTCTTTCATTTCAAACTCCCTTCAATAATCTTCTTTTCTTCTTCAGTAATTCCATATAGCTTGTAGACTTCTTCGTCAATTTCATTGTCTAATTTTTGGATTTCTTTTTCCAATTGGGCTTTTTGGTCGGTTTGTTGGTCTAATTTATTTTCCGTGCTGTAGCTGCTTTTTTTTCTTTTTATCTATTAAATGAAGGTAATTATCTTTTGAAACAATAGTTTTGCCTGTTTCTTGCTCCAGTTCTTTTCTTGCATTATGGGCTATTTGACCCCCTCTTCTCGCAGCTTGCTTATTTTCTTCAAATCCTTGTGCGTCTCTTGTCCTTGTGATGTCGGTTGTGGCCTTTTCTCCCAGCATATTGAATATGAGTTCCCAATCAGTCATATGGTCTCTAAGGTTTTGGTTCTTTTTCTTAAGGCCTTTGAGTTCCTTGTATTCTTGGACTGTCTTTCCAAAGGTTGCTTTGCTTATCTCGTTTGTGAGGATTGCAAAATTTGTTTCTTCTGTAACGCCTCGATCTTTCCATTCATCAGTCAATTCTTGTCGGATTGCAATTCCTCTCAGGCGCTTGTCTATCCAATCCTTAGGGTATCCTTTGAGTTCATAGTATTCTTTCACCCTATCTTGGGCTAATTCAGGGTTTTCTATTTCCTCAATGCGCTCTTGAGCCAATTGTGCAAGCCATTGTTTGAATGGCTCTGCCTTCTTTGAAGGAATGGATTGTATCAGCCTGAAGGCGTTTTTAGTATTAACACAGTCCGTAAACCGCAATTTGCCATCTTCTGCTGTCAATTTCAACTGTACCCAAATTGGGGACAGTTCAAGAGCTATGAATTCTCTGTCTTTGACTTTTCCCCAATACTGCCTAGGAGTGGGACTGTCGGTAAGAACTTCAACTATATCAATAACCGAGTAAAACCATTCCTGACTGTACCAAATCCTCCTGATTTTCTTGTCCTGAAATGCTACGAGAACCTTGTCTTTGTCCATCTTCAATCTTATGGGAAAAGATTTTTTGTTTCTTCATTACCAAATTTTTCTATATTATTAAACCAGTCCGGAAATTCTTTTTTTGCAATAAAAAGCAGAAAATTAAGCAAATAAGGAACAATAATATTTTTTTCATAGTTTCCTTCGGCTTTATGAACATAAGAATTTCTCATCTTTTGAATTATATTTAAAGCGTTACTTGAATCTATAAATTCAAATTCTCCAAGATATTTATAGTCTTCCGAACTAGGGTTTAAATTGCCTCTTTTAATGTTTTTAAAGTAATCTTTAGGGTTTGAGTTTTTAAAGTTTTTAATACATTTGCCAAATTTTATTAATTTTTCACTAAATTCTTTTATTTGAGATAAAGATTTTTGAAGAAGACTATCAAGTTTTTCTCGATTTGGCATACTTTTATTATAATCTTCTATTTCTTGCATAAAAGAAGAATTAAATTTGGCATTTTCATTAATTATAGTATTCAGTACAAATCCTCTTTTTAAAAGAACAATCTTTATTAAATGCTCTGAATTTATTCCCAATAAACTTTTAATTTGGAGAGATTTTGCTTTTTTTTTGTAAAGATTTTCTGCTGCATCCAGTTTTTCATAATCCTCGGTTAATGAAGTAATTAATTGAAAATTTTCTGAAATAAAAGATAGGTACGTATCTCTTTTTCCCTGATGGTAGATTAAAGGAAATACTTCTGTCATTTCAAGCTCTCCTCAATAATCTTCTTTTCTTCTTCAGTAATTCCATACAGCTTATAGACTTCATCATCATTTTCAGTATTTCTGACATCCCAGCCTAATGCTTCAAAAAGCGGCTCGATAAATTCTGCCTTTGTATCTTCCTCTTTGTATCTTTTAATAGAGCCGGATTCAACTATCCTGTTATATTTATCAACGAGTTTTTTAACTTCCTCTTTCGCTTGCTCCTGAGCTAATTGTCTTAAAACCATTTTAAAATTATTTTTGGAGTATGTTATTTTGCCTTGGCCAGCCACTCAATCTCTTCTTCATTCAAATCCAGGTAATTTATTATGCCATTTCTCATTTCTTTATTCCTGAACATGATCGGCAAGTAAGGCATCGTGCTCTTCAAGATTTCTTTTTTTGAAGAATGCGTCTTCTCCGCTATTTTGCCTGCAATCTCTTTTTTCTTTGCATTTCTCTGGCTTGCCCACCACAGCTTTAAGATTCTTCCAGTCGGCTTGTACTGGACAAAATTTTTGTATTTCTCATTTTTTGCCGATGCTATTCCTGCCGTGATTAACGCGTTTATGTAAACCAAGAACCTGTAATGCTGCCATCTTTTAATCCTTCTGCTGAAAACATCAGCCTTGCTCAGCATTTCGTATGCCTTTGCAAGCTCCTGTGGCTTCGTGTACTCCTTTGGCAGATTCTCATCAATCCACAGCAGCTGCTCGTCCAAGTCTTCCCTGACATTGTCAAATGCCGAAATCGCTATTTTCAAGTCGGTTGTTTTGAATATTTTGTTCAAGGCCGTCATTATATTTTCAGTCTTGTTTCTTTCAGACAATTCCTCAAGGCTTTCTTTTGCAAGCTCCTTTTTTTCCTGAGCCAGCGACTGCAGGTCATTTATTGCAGACCTTGCATCGCCTCCTGCCCTTCTTGAAAGGGCTTTAAGCACTTCATCTTCATGCCTTATTTTTTCATGCCCGCATATTCTTTTTAGAATCCTGAAGATTGACAAGTAGTCAAGCTGGCTGAACTCCATCAAGTTTGACTTGCTTCTCAAAGAGCTGAACTTGTTGTCAAACGGGTTTGTTGCAGTCAAGATTATCGGATACGCAGAGTCTCCAATTAATTTTACGATTGCCTGCACTCCGCCCCTGTCCTCGTGCCCGCTTAGCCCGTCTATTTCGTCAACAAGTATTATTTTTCCCCTTGCAAAAAGGCTCTGCTGCTTTATTGCATTGCCAACTTTGAAGTTTATCTGTTCTGCATTGCGAAAATTTGAGGCGTTGACTTCGATAACCTCATAATCAAGCTCGTTTGCTATTGCATAAACAGAGCTTGTTTTTCCAACACCGCTTGGTCCATAAATTAAAGCAGACTTCTTTTTCTGTTTCTTGAAGTTTATAATAAAATCCCTCAATTGTTTGACAACATTCTCCTGTCCTAATACCTCCATTGTTGTTTTTGGAATGTATTTGTGTGTTAGCGGGTGCATAAGGAAAAAGTATATCTTCTCTATTTTTAAATATGGCTCTCAAATCCAAATTGTAAGACTACTATTTTTACTATTTAAAAGTAAAAACAATAGAAAGATTTAAAAGCAAGAAAATAAAAAAGATGTTATGAATATAAGTAAAATGTATCTCGAAAGGTGCATAGATGCAATAATAGTAAGAGATGCTGGAGTTGGCTATCTGAAAGCTATTGATAAGCATTTAATTGCCCCTATAACCTTTTATGAAGCGGTAAAGAATATTGAAGCTCTTGCAAAAACAACAAATGGTCAAAAAAGAAGAACCCTTGCAGAAATAGCTAAAGATGAAGAAAGAAGGGCCAATCTTTTCCGTATGGATGAAGAATTAATAAGAAAGAGGTATGATCAGATACAGCGAAAGGAAGAAACTTCATTCTTTCCTGGAACTTATTTGCATCCTGAAAATATCGAGGCGCTTGTTTATTATGCATTTGTGTCAAACAACCCACAATTAGGCTCGTCTGATAGGGGTGAATTGGTTCAGGCTATGAAAAGGTTAAGAAAAGACTTACAAGATTACTTTCATCAAATTGGGCTAGGTGGCTTAATGCAGAAACTGGGTAAAGGAAGGCAAAACTCTTCACTTGCAGTAATAGGCATTTTTGATACAGCATATCAGAAAAGAACAGGGCAGCCAAGCTTATTTGATTATGCGCAAAATGAGCATTTGCATCCATGGGATTTTAAGGTTCCAAATTCCTACTGGAAAGACAGAAGAAATGTAAGAGGATTTGCTTATCATACATTAACAGAGAGAATACCTGCATTAGGCTCAAGTAATAGAAGTGAAGTTATTCAAGCAATAATCGGATTACCTAAAAATCTTCAATTATACATAAAAAGTATAATGGGAAAGAAATGTTCATGGATTTTTAGAGATACTACAGAAGCAGCCATAAGGGCATTTGATGAAGGTTATCAAGAAAAAACAGGAGATGCGAGCTTATTTGACTTGAGGCAGGAGCACCATCTACATCACTGGGAAATTTTCAGGACAAGAGGCAAATACAAGGATGCTGCGACAGTTGAGGGCATTATTTATCATACTTTGGTCGAGGCAATTCCTGAATTAAGTTCTGGAAGCAGGGAGATAGTGGTACAAGGAATTAAAAAGCTGTTATCTTACGGGCTGCAAAATTATTTCTTTAGCTTAGGCTTAAGGGGTGTAATGAAGAGGGGCTTCAAAAAAGGTGAGGTTAACTCCCCAGAAGCTGTGTTGAAAGTATTTGACAGGGCTTATATGAAAGAGACGAAGGATGCAAGCTTATTTGAGGAAAATAAAAGTCCTTATATAAAGTTAGTCGTGTCAAAAAAGAAAACATAGATACTTATTTTGTTATCACTCTAAAATAAACACAATCAAAAGATTTAAATAAAAATTTAGTACCATAGCCTGCATGAGCAACAATTCAAGGTTTTTTTTTATTTTGCTGTCGGTTGGAGCGGCCATAGGGATTGGCAATGTATGGCTTTACCCAAATTATTCATACAAATTTGGCGGATTTTTCTTTGTGCCATACATAATCGCTTTATTCCTCCTTGGAATTCCTGTACTTTTGCTGGAGTTTTCCATTGGGCAGTATTTCAACAAAAACGTTGTTGACTTGTTTGCGTCAATAAAAAAATGGCTAAGCGGCATCGGCTGGCTTATGCTCTTTAATGCATTTATTGTCATGAGCTATTATGCTGTTGCGCTTTCATGGCACATAATCTATATTTTTGTGTCATTCGGGCTTCAGTGGAAGCAAGATGCAAAGTCCTATTTTTTCAGCAATGTGCTGCAGGCATCTGAAGGGTTTAAGGGTTTTACTAAATTTTCGCTACCTGTTTTTATCGCATTGATAATAGCGTGGATAGTGATATTCCTTTACATTAAGAGAGGCTTTGAAAGCATGAAAAAGCACTTCTTGATGGTATTTCCGTTTTTTATAGCGCTTATTTTTTTCTTTTTGCTGCATTCATTAAGCCTTGACAATGCTTTAGACGGAGCGCATTCATTATTAAAGCCAAGATTCAGGAGTATGCTCAGTTTGGATATCTGGATTTCCTCCTTTTCTCTGGCGATAATATCTTTAGGAGTGTCTTTCGGAGTGATGCCTGCATTTGCAAGGAAGAGCGGAAAAGGCTTTGTAACAGGAAATTCCTTAATTGTTGCAGTTTTTGCATTAATGCTGGGCTTTCTTATTGGCTTCATAATGTTCGGGATGCTTGGCTTTTTAAGCATGAAGCAGTCAATTGCCCTTGACAGACTTGTATTTTCTGATTTTGGCTTTCCATTTGTTGTTTTAGCCCAGGCATTGCCATTCTTTTACAAGCCGACTTTGCTCAGCTTATTGTTTTTTATGCTCTTGGCTATGTTTTTCATATTTGGAACAGCTTCGCTTGCTTATTCCCTGACGCATGCTTTAGTCCACAAGTTCAGGACAAAGCACATCAATGCGGCAATCATGGTTTCCGGATTTGGCTTTTTGCTTGGGCTGCTGTTTATCATAAGCCCTGGATTTTACATAATGGACATTGCAGGCCATTTTGTTTACTACAATGTTTTAACTGTGTTGCTGCTTGAGGCTGTTGCTGTCGGATGGTTCTTTGATTCAGAGAAAATATCAAGCTACATCAACCAGCACTCAATCCTGAAAATAGGAAGCTTATGGAGGCTTTTTATAAGATATTTGATTCCATTAATTTTATTATTGCTTTTATTTAAACGGATAAAATCAGACTTGTTGCTTGACTACAATAATTACCCCTGGATTTATGTATTGGTTTTTGGAGCTGGGATTGTGATTATTCCATTAGTTTTGGCATTTTTGATGCCGCAGAAGATTTTGGACAGGAAGTGATTAAAAGATTAACATATAACCATATTGGGATTTTGAGAGATTTATTACATTGAATCACTATCTTTTCGTGCTGGAAGTGGGCTTTTTTGTTCAAAACTTAATGTTTTTCATTGAATTGCACTTTTGCCATTAACGAAAACAAAAAAATCAATCCACCACTCTGCCGTCCCCACCCACCGCCCTTAATTGAGGCGAAACTTTAAAAATATACAACCATACCCATCAAAAAATGAAACTGAAGACACTTGGAAGAATTGGAGGCATAACCCAGACATCATGTGCAGGTTTTTTTGGTTATCTTGATTATAAACTTCTGTCAAATACTGATTATGGGAAAGTTATTGAAGCTTTAGTAGGTGATTCTCCTATCGAGTATAAAGCAGCAGGAGTCGCTTTTCTCGCATTAGATGGTCTAATGGCTGCTAGTGCAGTACCATTAGCAGTAATTGCTACTGACGGTTTGGTGGATATCTATAAGGGGACACATCATTATTTAAGCATGCAAATTTGGAAACGTATTACAAGAAATCCTCAAAGAAGAGAATGGATTCAAAAAGGAATAGATGACATGCTGATTAAAATGAAATAACTATAAAATTTCGCCTAATAAACCCTTCCTCTCTTATCAATCTTCTCAATATAAACTTTTGAATCAGAATAATCCACAAAATAAAGTATCCTGTAATCTCCAACTCTCACTCTGAAAACTTTTACATCTTTGTAGCCTTCAACTCTTTCAATATCCTGCGGAAAAGGGTTTTTCTCAAGCTCATCAATCTTGTCGGATAGCCTTTTCAGAAGTATTTTATCTTTGATAGATTTGAGAAATTTATGTGCTGGCTTCTTTAATTCAGCCGAAAACATTTTACATTCCTAGTTCCTTTTTTGCCGTTTTCCAAGAAACAAAATCAGAAGTGTTGCCAGCCCTTACTTTTGATATGCTTTCGTCTAATTGTTTTCTTTCTTCTTCTGTAAGTTTTGTATCCTCTATGTATTCCGTTATGTAATTAATATCTTTTTTTAAGGTTTCTATGCTGTTTTTCATCTCTGAAAGCGTGCCTAAAATTTGTTTTTGGAAATCAAGTTCTGCCATAGTGAGTACTTAAATCAAGGATATATAAAAAACTATCGTTCGTCTAATAGCCACGAATAAGTTACACTCAAACCCCCTTATCACTCTTTGCCCTTTAATATAGCCTGTCTGGAATATCAAAACCTTTTTATTCTGAATTTGAATAATGGATATAGATGGAAATTTTTTCAATTATACTCATTGTTCTGGGGCTTAGCCTTTTTGAGATAATTATAAGTGTGGATAATGCCATAATAAATGCTGAAGTGCTTGGCACGATGTCCAAGAAGGCAAGAAGGTGGTTCTTGATTTGGGGCATACTTATTGCTGTTTTTTTAATAAGGGGGGTGCTGCCATGGATCATAATATGGGCAAGCAATCCAAGCCTGGGAGCAATAGGAGCTTTGACTGCCTCTTTCTCAAGCGATCCAAAGGTTGCAGAGGTTATTGAGCAAAGCGCGCCTGTATTACTGATTGGAGGGGGCACTTTCCTTGTGTTTTTGTTCTTTCACTGGATTTTCCTTGAGCCAAAGCATTACGGACTTATTGGAGAAAGATTCATCCACAGGCAGGGAGTTTGGTTCTTTGCAGTTGTGTCTGTCTTATTGGCAGTCATAGTGTGGCAAGCCATCAAGAAAAATCCATTAATGGCTTTTGGGGCTCATAACACACGGCTTTAAGGAGAATGCTGAAAAGGCTGAAAGAGAGATGCTTGAAGGCTCCGGAAACATGAGCGACATAAGCAAGATTTTCTACCTTGAAGTTATAGACGCAACTTTTTCTGTTGATGGCATTTTAGGGGCATTTGCATTTACTTTTTCAATACCGTTGATCCTGGTAGGAAACGGCATAGGGGCTATTGTGGTAAGGCAGCTGACAATAAGCAACATAGACAATGTCAGGAAGTACAAGTACCTGAAGAACGGGGCAATGTATTCCATACTAGCTCTTGGCACCATAATGCTTGCTGACAGCTTTGGAATGCATATTCCAGAGTGGTTTTCTCCAGTCATCACTTTTGCAATAATAGGGTATTTTTTCTGGAAATCCTATAGAGAGGTTAAAAAAGGATAAATTTATAAAAAATATAGAGAGACATAGTTATTATTTTGGTTATTTTCAAAATCAAATGGACAAGCCAAAAATTACAATCGATGAGATGGCGACTTTCTGCAAGAGGAAGGGGTTTGTATACCCTAACTCGGAGATTTACGGCGGAATAGCGGGCTTTTTTGACTTCGGCCATTTGGGGGTTGGGCTTAAAAACAACATCAAGAAAGAGTGGTGGAAGGCTTTCGTGCAGCAAAGGGATGATGTTGTTGGGATAGATGGAAGCATCATAACAAACCCGAATGTATGGAAAGCTTCTGGCCATATTGATGGCTTCACGGATGTCTTGGTTGACTGCAGGAAATGCGGCTCAAGGTTCAGAGGCGACCTATTAATCCATGATAAGCTGAAAATAGAGACTCATGGAATGCAGCTTGAGGAAATTTCAAAAATATTAAGGGAAAAAAGATTAAAATGCCAGAAATGCGGCTCTGACTTGGGAGAGCCGAAGAAATTCAACCTGATGTTTGCAACAAATGTTGGCCCTGTCCAGACTTCCAGCTCTATAGCCTATTTGAGACCAGAGACTGCGCAAGTTATTTTCTCTGATTTCAAGCTTGTTCAGGAAAATGCAAGATTGAAGCTGCCGTTTGGAATAGCACAGATTGGCAAGGCTTTCAGGAACGAGATTTCCCCAAGGGATTTTCTTTTCAGGATGAGGGAGTTTGAGCAGATGGAAATTGAGTATTTTGTGCACCCTGAAAAGCAGGATGAATGCCCTTTCATAGAAGATGTTCTTGAGCATGAGCTGAATGTTTTATCTGCTGAAATGCAAAAGAAAAATGATAAAATGAAAAAAATATCAATAAAGGAATGCCTAAATAAAAAAATGATAAAGACCAAGTGGCATGCCTATTGGCTTGCTTTGATGCACAAGTGGTTTGTTGGCTTGGGGGCAAATGCAGAGCATTTCAGGATAAGGCAGCATGTAAAGGATGAACTATCACATTACGCCCTTGACACCTGGGATTTGGAGTATGAGTTTCCGTTCGGCTGGAAGGAGCTGCAGGGGCTTTCAAACAGGACAGATTTTGACTTAAAGCAGCATATGGAGCATTCCAAGGCAGATCTGAGCATTTTTGATGAAGAAACCAAGAAGAAAGTGATTCCGCATGTCATCTGCGAGCCGTCTCAAGGAGTTGAAAGGGCGTTTCTTGTCTTTATGTTTGATGCTTATGAATACGACAAAAAAAGGGAGAATGTTGTCCTTAAATTGCATCCAAAATTAGCACCAATAAAAATTGGTGTTTTTCCTCTTGTTTCAAACAAGGCTGATGTTGTGAAGAAAGCAAGAAATGTTTATGATGAATTGAAAATGGAATGGACTTGTGCTTTTGATTTAAGCGGAAGCATCGGGCGCAGGTATGCAAGAGCAGATGAAACCGGAATTTACGCATCTATCACAATAGATTTTGAGAGTTTAGAAAACGAATCTGCAACAATAAGGTCAAGGGACACAACGGAGCAAATTAGAGTGAAGATTTCTGAATTGAAGGATGTTCTAAAAAGGTGTATGGATGGGGAGAAACTAAGCAGCCTGGGAAAAGCGATTGGATAGTTCATAAACCGATATTTAAGTTGGAATAAAGTTTAAAGATGAAAAAATATTCATTATTAATAAAAATTATAAACACATTCCTGTTACCTATTTCTAAAAATGAAAATCGCGATTTGCGGAGCCTCTCTGCCGCCATTTGACAAGATTGCGCTAAAGAAGGCTTATGAAATCGGAAAAGATATTGCTTTAAACAACCATACTTTAAGATTTGGAGGCTGCTGGGGTTATCCTTACGAGGCTGCGAAAGGCGCATTTGAAAGCAAAGGCAAAGTAACAGCAATCTCACCGGCAAAAGACAGGGAAGAGCATGCAGCAATATACAAATTTCCAACCGATAATTTCACAGAAATCAGTTGCACAGGATTAGGCATACCGGGAAGAAACCTTCCTCTTGTCATGGGCTCTGACGCTGTTATAATAATTTCCGGGCAAATCGGAACTTTGAATGAATTTACAATCGCATTCCATCAAAAAAAGCCGATTGGCGTTCTTGAGGGAAGCGGCGGCATAACCAGCCTTATAAAAGAAATAGCAAAAATCTGCAAAAAAGTCGGCGAGGAAGACAGGATTGTCTACGAGGAAGAGCCAAAAGAATTGGTTAGAAAGTTAAGTGATTTGAATAATCAATAAATATTAAAACAAGAATCCCATTCAATTTGTCAAAAACCACCAGTCAATAGACATGGTGGCATGCGCTAACGCAATGTTGGCACGTGGTTTTTGAGCACAGTCGAAATTCCACGATAGAATTGTGGTGAGTTTACGAACCACCATTCATTAGTAATGGTGGAATTTCGATGTTTAAAAAATCAAGTCTCTTGTTGGGAATTGGAGTAGCCTGTTTCTACGCCATTTTCTCTTAAAAGAGCAACCTTTTGATTTACATAGTCTTTAGTTACAATACATTGCTTAGCTGTGTTTGCCATCTCTTGTAACCTGAGCAAATTATATCTATCATATACTGCAGGTCTATTTTGTTTTCCTAGAGCTTGAGCAATTACCTCAAGTAATTCTCGGGTAGCATCCTCCCTAGTACATCTAGCTTTAAGCTTTTTGGCTGTTTGTTCAATTCCATCAACAGCTAGATTTAAAACTATAGTAGAAGATGGACCCGGGCCAATTGCTCCTAACAAGGCCAATATATCTTTTTCCAATCCTGCTATGTAGTGATCTATTGTCATCAATTAGCAGATATTAAGGCAACTTATTTAAACATTTGTCAGTTAACCTTATTCAAGGGCTCGTGGTCTAATGGCATGACGCTTCCTTCGCATGCATCAATAACGCCGAGTGGGGAAGAAACTTCGGGTTCAAATCCCGACGAGTCCATTATGGTTTCCTGCAAATCCATTTACGAGCCTCGAGAAGACAGCACTATGCTTGAAAAATATGCCAGGCATTACGCTGAAGGCAAAGTTCTTGACATCGGCACGGGCTCTGGAATACAGGCAATTGCCGCGGCGCAAAACAGGAATGTGAAGTCGGTATTGGCGACAGATGTGCAGAAGGGGATAATTGACTATTGCAAAAAAAACATTAAAAACAAAAAAATAAGATTCCTGCAGTCTGACATGTTCAAGAATATAAAAGGAAAATTTGACACAATAATCTTTAATCCGCCCTACCTGCCTCAAGAATTAAGGCTCAAAGACTTGACTATCGAAGGCGGCAAAAAAGGATATGAGGTTATTGAAAGGTTTTTGAATGAAGCCAACAATTTTTTGCAGCCTGATGGGGTTATTTTGATGATTTTCTCCTCCCTGACGCAAAAAGAAAAAGTGGAAGGGTTTATCAAAAATAATTTGCTTGATTTTGAAGAATTGGAAAAAGCGCATGTATTTTTTGAGGACATTCATGTTTATTTGCTGAGGAAAAATGAGTTTCTGAAAAAACTGGAAGCCCGGGGCATTAAGAATGTTAAATATTTCGCAAAAGGGCATCGCGGGCTGCTGTTTACAGGATTTTACCGCAATAAAAAAGTCGCAATAAAAGCAAAAAACCCCAAAAGCACTGCTATTGGAAGGATTGAAAACGAGGCAAAATGGCTAGAGAGATTAAATAAGCATAGCATCGGGCCAAAACTAATCTTTACTGATGAGGATTATTGCGCATATGGCTACATAGAAGGCGGCTTTATCAGCGACTTCATTAAAAAATCAAATAAAAATTCCATTAAAAAAGTCATAAAAAGCGTTTTTAACCAAATGCTGGTTCTTGACAAGTTGAAAATAGACAAGGAGGAGATGCACCATCCAGTCAAGCATGTAATTGTGGCAAAGAACAAGCCGTATTTGATTGATTTTGAAAGGTGCCATCATACGCAAAAACCTAAAAATGTAACCCAGTTCTGCCATTTTATAACGAGCAAGCGCTTAACAGCAATTTTAAAAAATAAAAATATGGGCATTGACAGGGAAAAAATCATAAATTTGGCAAAGGTTTATAAAAGCAATCCGAATAAACAAAATTTTAAAAAAATAATTAATGCAATATGAAAATAAAAAAAACTCACCTTTATGCCGGCATAGCGATTATTGCGGCAATATTTGCTGTAGCTGTTTTTTATTTATTGCCTATCATAAAACAGCCTGAAATCAAGCAAATTTCGGAGAAAGGAGAATCAAAAGAAGAGGATAATGTGGCTTGGCAGGTTGACAAAAACGGCTATCTTTCTTATCCTCCTGAGAGAGGAAGCGTAAAGTTCAGGAGAGAGGACTACGGAATTGACGGCAATCTCTCGCTCCACAAAATCACTTATCAAAGCAGGAATGGCAACATTTACGGGTTATTGGTGCTACCAACAACAGCAAGCGAGCTTTTGCCTGGCATTGTCTTGCTGCCGGGAGCTGGCGTCAACAAGGAGAGCGAGCTCAGTCTTGCAAAAAAAATAGCGCTGCTTGATGCTGCTGTTTTGGTTATCGACCAGCGAGGCGTGGGCGAAACAGGCGGCGCACTGCCAAAGTTTGACGATGATTATTTGAGCTTCCTGAAAGGGCAGGAGCCGTACCAGCATCTAATGGTTTATGACGCATTAAGGGCGTATGACTTGATGAAGAATGCGTCATTTGTCGACTCAGACAGGATAATAGTTGCAGGAGAAAGCTTAGGCGGCAGGATTGCGGTTATTGCCGCTGCTATTGACAGGAACATTAAAGGAGCACTAGTCATAAGCTCTTCAGGGCTTGATTTTGAGGAAACTAACGATACAAGAGTAAACACGTTTCTTAAATCAGTGGATTCTGACCATTACCTCAGCCGGATAACTCCAAGAAAAATAGTGATGATGCACAATGCTTTTGACAGGATAATACCATTAAGCTCCGCAATAAGCTCTTTTGAAAAAGCCGAGGAGCCGAAGCAGTTTATAGCGGTTAATGATACAAATTGCAATCATGGCTATTGCGACAGCATGTATAACGGCATGGCAGAAGCGTTGGATTATTTGGTTGATATAAGGTCAAGAACACTGGCATCTTTTCCTGACAAATAAAAAACAAAATATATATACCAATCGTTAAATTAGCTGTATATGCGAATAACTATATCTGGAAAAGCCGGCTCTGGAAAAAGCACTGTTGCCAAGCTATTGTCTGAAAAACTAAACCTTAGGCATTACTCTATAGGCGACTTGATGAGGGCAATGGCAGTTGAAAAAGGGACTACGCTGATTGAGCTGAACAAGCTTGCTGAAAAAGACAAGTCAATTGACATGGAGCTTGACAAAAAGCTGAAGGAGCTTGGCAAAACTAAAGATAACTTTGTAGTTGACGGGAGATTGTCAGCATTTTTCATTCCAAATGCCGAAGCCAGGGTTTTTCTCAAGACAGATGACATGATAAGGGCGCAGAGAATACTAAAAGACAAAAGGCAGCAGGAAAAAAGCGCGAGCTTGAATGAAACAATAATCAATATCAAAAAAAGGGAGGAAAGCGAGAAAAAGAGATACAAGGGCTCTTACGGAGTGGATTATCTGGACAAAAGATTGTATAATCACATGATTGATACGACAAACCTCACTCCAAATCAGGTCGTTGATGATATAATGAAATTTGTGGAGTCAATAATCAAGCGCTGAGCTATATCACCTCGACCATTACTGAATAAGGCGTTATTGCTTCCAGCTTCACTTTTTTAAGCCCGGAGCTTCCCAGCTGCGGAATGCTGCATACATTCTCAATGCAGCCTGAGGCTTCTGTTGTCAGGTTAACAGAGGAAAAGAACACTATTTCCGAAATTCCGAATGTTGTTGTTATGTTAAAGACAAGCTCCCTTCCGTCAATTATCACGGCGCTGCTGACACTTTCAGGGACGTTAAGCTCTATAACTGTTTTTGAGCCTTGCCCCGAATAAAAAATAGATTCGGCAGAATCCACAATGCTTCTTCCGGCTTTTATCACCTGGGAGTCTTCTATCTCCTGCCCCGATTCCTTGGAATAATTGTAAAACAGATAAGTTGTAGGCACTATTATCGCAAAAGTCAGGGCTACCACCAGCAAATATTCCAAAGAGGATTGAGCCGATAAGCTTCCGAATTTAGCTCGATGTGACTTTTCCATTTACCTTACCATTTATCAGGTGAACAGGCCTGCTTGGGGTGTCAACTGCATAGTAGCTGATTGACACTTTGAGCTCAGCCCTTTCCCCGGCAATATAAGCGCCGCCGCCGCAGGACGCAAATACTATGTCCCTTTCTGCCGAATGCGCCCAGTCAAATGGCACAGCAGGGGGTGTGCATGAAATCGGAGGAGTGGCGTCATTGGTTATCTGGACTGCTGTAACTTTTATGTTCTCCAGAAGGTTGTTGACCAGCTTTATCCTTACCTCAGCCGGGGCTAAGCTGAAGTCAAGGCACTTGAACTGGGATGTGAAAACGCATTTTTGCGGAAGATATTTTCCAAAATCAAAGATCCCAAAATAATACAGCGTGCCTACGGTTATGGCAATGACAAAAAAAGCCCATACATAAGTTGTAAGAAATTCAAGCGATGCCTGTGATTTGGTGCGCATTTCAAACCATTTTTATCCGATTAATTCTTTATAAAACTTTCTGTTCTTTGCTGCTGCTTATGAGAATACGCCTGAAAACAATGTTACGAGCACTTTCATAAAGAACAAATACAATGCCATTGAGCCAAAGACATAGATTGGAATGTATTTGACTCCGCCTTTGATGTCGCCTTTCTCAACAATCGAGACTATCAATGAGGAAAACAGGGATATCATGAAAATGGCTGCCATTGAAAATATCCTGAAGTCGTCAGGCTTCACGTTGACCTTTGAGAACGCAAAAGGCAGCGCAGCCACTCTTTGGGTCGCTGAGGAAAGCTTTCCGACAAAACTGAGTATTAGCGTGAGAAGGTTGAACAATGACAATGACCGAGATGAAGATTACATAGGCTATTGCAGAGGCTGACATCTCGTCCTTCAAAGCCTTTGTTTCCTTTAGATTGTCAACTATCCTGTCTATCAATTCAGCAATGTTGCCTCCGCTTTCCACCTCGCTTATTACCAAATCAACAGTACGCCTTAGCATCAAAGAGTCGTATTTATCAGCAAGCTCTGTCAGCGCTTTGCCGACTTCATAACCTGTCATGACCTTTTTTGAAGCCTTGGCCATCTCGCTTCCCAGCACGTTGAACCTTGGCTTTATGGAAGCCCATAATGCTCTCTCAAACGTCATGCCTCCTTTCAGATTTGCCGAAAGTATCTGCAGGAAGTCAGGCAGCTGCTCTTCCATCTTTTTCGTCCTGTGGTAAATTTTTAAGTCGAGGTAGAAATACACCAGCAATATGAATAATGTCGCAAAAAACAGCTGGACCGCAAACCACCCCAAAAATGAGTAAACATAAACCTCAAAAAGCGAGAACCTCTTTAGGTAAGGGTATATAAAGCCGGTAAATATCAAAAGCGTTATAAGCGCTGAAAAATAAAACAGAAACCCAAAGAACCTGTAAGGCACTTCATTAAAGCCCGCTTTGAGAAGGTACTTCCTGAGGTTAGGTATGGCTTTTTTAGGCACAAATGCCTTTCCGAATTCCTCAAGAAATATTATTTTAAGCGCCATTAAAGGTTCACCATCGGCCTTATTGACTTGAAAAGAGTTATGAAAACAAACTGCAGCACGACAACAAAAAATAAGAAAGCCAGCAATGCGCTTAAATCAATGGGAAAATTAATGAAGCTCGACACGACAATCAGCATGGCAACCCCAAGAGACGGCAGAATCACAGCGGCAAGCATGTAAAATATCACTAGTGTATTCAGCTTTTTGCCGTATTTCCTTATCTCAAGCTCCTCCTCTCTTGTTATCTCCTCTAAAACCGATTCAAGGGGCTTTGTGACATTTATGCCGAGCTGCAATGCGTTGTTTATATGAAAAAGTATCCTTCCCAATTTGGCTGATGGGGAGTATATCATTGCATTATTCAACGCGTCCTCTATGGTGCTGCCCGTGCCTATATCATCAACAATCTCCTTGATGTACTTCGATGCAATGCCCCTGCTGCTTGAAGTCTCTATAAGGGCATTCAGCAGCGGCCTTCCTGAGTACAGCTTTACAAGAAGGTACCTTCCTATAAAAAGCACTTCCTTGTTTATTTCGCGCTCCCTTTTTTTTATTTTTGATTTTACGCTCAGCAGCGAATACTCAAAAATGACAATAAACAAAACTATGAAAGCAGGCAATAAAAGGAAAACTGATAATTTTGCCTTTTGAAGCACGAAAAAAAAAAGGGCTGTGAAGAAAAAAGAGTACAGCGCAGCAAGCTTGAGGTTTTTATTTATGTATTGTATGGAGGTGTATGACAAATGCGCTATTCTCAAGTCCCTCTTGAGCATTGGGAAATAAGAAGCCACTCTATTTACAAAACCGATTTTACACACCCCTTGACTGCATGAAAGGCTTGTTGTGGTAGTATTTTGACATTATCAGTCCTATTTTATTCACATCTATTATATTCCTGCTTACCAGCCACTTCAGGACATTGACCTTTGACTGCATATCAGCATAAATCTCTGATTTTGAAAGCCCTGTGTAAAGATTTAAAGTTTCAACAATAGACAATGGCTCGTTTATGATGTCCAATGCGTCTTTTATTGGATTCATCTGCATCAAGACCCTTGCATCGCCGTTTGGAAGAATTTCAGCAATCTGCAGTGTCCTTCTCTTGCCTGTTCTTCTGTTAATGTGCTGCACAATAACAAGTGAAAGCGCTGATAAAAGCTGTTTTGGAAGGTCGATAGGTGGATTTGTAAGCCTGTTTATCGTCTCTCTTACGTTATTTGCATGCAAAGTGCCGTAAACAGAATGGCCTGTGTGCATTGCCTCAAAAAGCACTTCAGCTTCCTTCCTTCTTCTTATTTCTCCTACAATAATCCTGTCCGGCCTCATTCTCAGTGAATTCACTATCAAGTCCAGCATTTCAATGCCCCCCTTGCCTTCCGGGTTTGGCAGCCTTGTCTCCAATGGAACCCAGTGAAGCAATTTTGGCAGCATCAATTCCCTTGTGTCCTCCATTGAGATTATTCTTTGGCTTGGCGGAAAAAAATTGGAAATGACATTAAGCATGCTTGTCTTTCCAGAAGCTGTTCCTCCTGCAACAATGATTGACAATTCGTTTTGCACGGCCATCCATATCAGTGCAGCCCCTTCATAAGATACAACTTTTTCCTTTATGAAATCAGTTATTGTCCATGGCTTGACTGCAAATTTCCTTATTGTTATTGTGTTGCCTCTTGATGATATAGGGGTCAAAGTTGCATTTACCCTGTCGCCTGTCTTTAAATGCGCGTCCATTAAAGGATTTAAGATTGTTATTTCCTTGCCAACATCCCTTCCTATTATTGTTGAGTAATGCCTTATCCTTGATTCGCTTGGTATCAGCACATTTGTCTTCAGCCAGCCGTATTTCCTGTGATATACCCATACAGGCTCTTCTGCACTGTTAATGACAATCTCCTCAAGGTTTGTGTCTTTAAGCAGTATGTCAAGGTTGCCCAGCCCGATATTCTGCTGCAGTATGTAGTTGATGAGCATGTCCATTGTTTTCTTGTCGGCATTTGGAAAATACTTGGCAAGCAATTTCAGTATTTTTTCCTTAAACTGCTCCTGTATGTCATAGACGCTTGCATTCTCGCTTAATGTTTTTGTCTCTTCCATGACAAACTCGTCCCTTATCTTCTCAAGAATTATCTTTGTGGTGTCGCTTATGTTTGTTATGGAAATCCTGTACAGCGGCACAGGCTCTTCTTCCCTTGCAGTTATTGACACATCAACAACTATGTCGTTGACATTCAGCTCATAAGCGTCAATTATCTTTTCCCCTGTTTCCATTTTAAATTTAATCTAGATTTTATTTTTCATTGCAGCGTCTTTATTTTTGCGTTCAGGGCTTTTGCCTCTGCGTCGTTTGGCTCAAGCTGAAGCGCTTCTTCTATGTCCTTGTAAGCCTCATTGTAAAATCCTTTTTCAATGTTCCGCTTGGCGCGCTCTTTTTTTGCATTCAGAAGCGCTGATTTCGGAATATTGGGCTGCTGCACTGCTTGCATTGGCAAGCCTGGCTGAAACTGCTGCCTTGCCTGCTGCTGCGGCTGAAACTGCTGCTGTACTGCCTTCTGGCTTAGCTGCTGCTGCAGGCTTGATATTTCAGCTTGAATGCTGATGCTTTTGTAAAGCTCCAAAATCCTCATTCCTGCCTGATTCTTGTGCTTTAAAAAGCCCTCTGGGACTTGATTGTAAAGCTCAATGCACTTGTTGTAATTTACAATTGCATTGGTCATGTCGTTTGATCTTATTGCAAGGCTTATTTTGTCTATCAGCCTGTTTACCTCCTGTACAAGCACAGACACTCTTTTTACCAGCTCATTGTCTGTTGTGTTCTTAAGCTCTTTGTAGAAGTCCATCACCTGCTCCTCTATTATCCTTTTTTCCTCAAAAAAAACGCTTGGGACTGAGTTGCTGATTTCTTCTATCTCTGAGTAAATCTTGAAAGGCAGTTCCTTTTTTCCTTCTTTGAGGGCAGCCCTTGCCCTGCTTATCATCTCGTATATGTGCTCTGATTTTTTTTTTATTTCGTTCGAGGCACTATTCAATGCGCCTGAAAATTGCCTGCTCAACATAGCCAGCTGCTCGTAAAGCTCCTTGTCCCATTTAAGCTTTTGCTGCAGCAGTATGTGCCACAGCTGGACATAGGCTTGCTCTGCCTGCTCTAGCCTGCCTTTGCTCAGGCTTGCTTTTATATTCTCAAACAATGGCGATGCCTCAAACTCGCCTTTTACCTGAGGCAGCCCAATCTGCTCATCCTTTTCAGCCTTATCTGCTGATAAATCTAGCCCAGAAAACTCCCTATCCAAAAACTCGTCAATGTCCATTTTCAGCTTATAAGTATGATAGATATTTCTGCCAAAGCTCTTCTATCCTTTCTTCAGGTATTTTTTTGTCCCTTGCCTTTATTAAAAACTCTTCCCTTATGTTGGCCAGGTTCTGCTGCAAGTATCTCCTCCACAAGCCTTCAATATGCTCATGAGGGATGTTTTTTGCCTTTGCCTTTTCATAAAACTGCTCTTTGGTGATAAGCACCTGCGTAAAGCTTTTTTCCTTTGCCTTGGTTGTGCTTCCTTACCAGCTCGAGCAGCTCGTCAGCAACTGTCCTGAGCACATTGTCATTAGGCGGCGGCATATGCATTAATTTGGCGCAGGATATAAAAACTTTAGTTATTGTCTTGGAGTGGTTACTAAATAGGTTAAATAAGAATATTTAAATATGAAGCTATTTATATGGATAATAGATGGCAAAGAGTAGTGAAATTATAAAAAAGGTAAAAGAACTTCAGAACATTGATTTAGATGACGTATTAGTTGGAAAGAAAACAGGTGTCGAAGAAAACATAAAACTGAAAATTGTAATCGAGCTTCTAAAACTTTTAGGTTACGACATAGTTAAAGATATGGATTTTGAGCATTATGTTAAGAATAAGAGGGCGGATATAGCTATTATCTGGGGCGGAAAGCCAAAAATAATAATTGAATGCAAAAGCATT
>JACPTD010000108.1 GCA_016192955.1 Candidatus Woesearchaeota archaeon
GAGACGGAAGAACAGGGCCTTTCACCTTGACCAATTCAAGAATCTTGTCTCGGGTTTCCATAAAGAGAAATAAGAAAGGCGGTTTTATATATTTTGTTGTTAATCTAAGGCCTAAGCCACCTTACCTCATAATATGTGACGTCAGTCTCTGCATCTACAATGCCAAGGAGCAATTTCTTTTTTGTTGAATGCGCAACCCTGTTCTTTGCAGAGAACTCGTACCAAGTCAGGCTGGAGCCTTCATGAACCGGAAAAACAACCCACCTTGCATGGTCTTCTCCTGGCTTGACGCCCCTGTCATAAATCCTGAAGTCAGCGCCGAACTTTAATGCGGTTTTAATGATGTAGCCCCTGTTTCTTATGTCCTTATAGACGCAGTACCTGACCCAGAAATTCGGCTCTACTTTCTGGGATTTTTTTAGAAAGGGTTCAAAATAGATTTCCTTGTTTCTTGAGTCATAGGCAACAAGCCTTTTCTTTTCAATAAGGTAAAGCGCCTCAATCAGGGAAAGCTGCACTCTTCCGTCATCAAGCAAATTCCCATATCTGCTTTGGTTATAGAACTCTCTAGCGTTATCCGAGCTTTCTGTAAGCACCCTCTCATTTGAGAAAGTTGCCTTGACAGGCTCTTTGTGTTCTCTTGCTTGTGCTTCTTTTTCTTCCTTTTTTGGAAGCGGCTCTTCAGTTTCTTTCTTTTTGGACATATGAAAATAACAGCTATAGTGGTAAATTGAGAGGTTTAAAAAGGTTGTTAGTTTTTATCAAATCACCCTTTTACTGAATCATCATACCTCAAAATAAAATGCAAAAAATATTTTAAAAATACTCCAGCATTTTCTGCAGATTTTCTATCATCTGCAGAATAAAAACTTTTATGTCCATGTACTATATTGCCTCTAATGATATAATAAATATCTAACATAGCAATTAACTTTTTGGCATAACTACTTTCCACATTTTTCAATATTTCCACCTGATGCTTCGAATCTTTCAACATTACTTTAGGTCTATCATATTCATTTTTTATCTCATTTTCCTGAAAATAAAGCAACTGACTTTCACAATTATCTAATATCTGCTTTTGGATTGAATTTTTTATATCATCAATGAGCTCATCACGACGTCCAAGCTTACCTTTTGTTAAAATTTCCAAACCGATGTACAAACAAATAAATTTCATATACTCCAAACTACTATTATTTGAACGGTCAAGCCATTCCTTTGCTCGCTCTTTATTCCACTTCATTTTCTACCTATCATCAAACTTTTAGTTGCCATTTTACTAAAGATTTAAAAGGATGTAAGTATTGATTAATAATATGGGAGATAACTTTAAATTAGTATACAAAAAATGTTTTGCGCCTACATTTGCATTTGCTATCATACTTTTTTTCATATTACGAATATTTTTTGATTATGTAAAAAGTTATGAATTATCATTATCAATTAGTATATTATTCATGTTCATTCTATTTGTTTATTACAAACTATCTTCTCGCAAGTCTGCTTGAATTATAATCTATATCCTAATTAATTTCAAATTTTAATCCATTATGACTATTACTATAGTAAAAGTCACAAAAATTTGAGCAATAAATATGCCTTTTACTTATTACGAACGGACAACTATTGCTCAATAGATTTTGTCCGTGAGTATAGTTACATTTAAATTTTTTCTATTTCTTTCGCATATCAAACAAAAACATTAAAATACTCTTCTGGAATACAAAGCATTATGCAAATAACATTTCTTGGCACATCTTCAATGGTGCCGACAAAGGAAAGAAACCAGATAGCTGTTTTTCTTAGCTACGGCTCTGAGGGAATCTTATTTGACTGCGGCGAAGGCACGCAAAGGCAGTTCAAGATAGCGGGCATAAGCCTGACAAAAGTAACTAAGATTTTGATAAGCCACTGGCACGGCGACCATGTGCTTGGCTTGCCTGGACTGATTCAAACCTTAAGCTCAATGGATTACAATGGGAAATTAGAGATTTACGGCCCGCAAGGAACTAAGAAGAGAATGGAAAATATGTTTGAGGCATTTGTTTTTGACAAAAGGCTTGATTTTGTTGTCAAAGAAATCAAAAGCGGCATTTTTTTTGAAAACAATGAGTTTCAATTAGAGGCGCATCCTTTGGAGCACGGCATCGAAATCCTTGGCTACAGGTTTGCCGAGAAGGACATAAGAAAGATTGACGTTAAAAAAGTAAAAAAATACGGAATTCCGTTTGGGCATTTGATTGGCAGGCTCCAGCAGGGCAGGGCAATAGAGCATAACGGAAAAAAAATCATGCCTGATGACGTGACATACATTGAAAAAGGCAAAAAAATTGCCTACATTACCGATACTGTATTGTGCGATAGCTGCTATAAAATTGCGGACAATGCCGACTTGCTGGTTTGCGAGGCAACTTACTCCTCAAAATTAGCAGGCAAGAGCGAGGAATACGGGCACATGACAGCCAAACAGGCTGCGCAGCTTGCCAACAAATCAAATGCCAAGCAGCTTGTTTTGATACATTTCAGCGCGCGCTATAAAAACACGCAAGAGTTGGAAGAAGATGCAAGAAATATCTTTGACAACGTGATCTGCGCAAAGGACTTTATGAAAATTGAATTGTAAAAACAACGAAAATGTCTTCTAAGTCTAAGGGCACTAAAGCTGAAAGGGAATTGCTGCATATGTTCTGGTCTAAAAAATGGGCAGCTTTAAGGTCTGCAGGCTCCGGCTCAATGAAATACCCAGGGCCTGATTTAATTGTAAGCAATAAGGCCAGAGTGCTTGCCGTAGAATGCAAATCAACAAAGAAGGATAAGCAGTACCTTGACAATTATGATGTCAGCCAACTGAAAGAGTTCTGCGAAATTTTTGGCGCAGAGCCGTGGTTTGCGGTCAGGTTCGCAAGAAAAGAATGGCTGTTTTTAAGCATTGAAGACATAGAAAAAACAGAACATGGATTTGTTATTGATTCAAAAATTGCAGAAAGGAGAGGCTTGCTGATTGATGAGCTGATAGAATAAGGCTATCTTTTCTTTATAGCCCTTTCAATCTTAATTTCTTCCCTTACAATCTTGTCAACTACTCTTTCAATGTGCATCTCTATCCTTGCAATCCTTCTTTCCATTAGAACCAGAATTCTCAAGGAATAGACTATTGCAGCCAAAGTGCCTATAATGATAGCAAGTGTTATTTCCTGAACTCCAAAAGCCATCTGCTCACCTCTATTTTTCTTTTATAGAGAATTTTGAAATATATCAATTTTGTCAAAATTCTCTAAGAGAACTTTGAATGAAATTACAAAAATAATGAATTATTCAAAGTTCTCTATATGTTATTTATCTGGGTTATTTATATAGTTTTCGAAATCAACTCCAAAAAATCATGAATTTGCCAAATTTTTTGCTGTTTCTGCCTTTTTTGGCTTTTCAGCTTTGCCCTTGTTAATCATCCATGCCTTTCTTGTTGTGTATTGCGCCGGGTTCTTTATCTTAGGGCAGAAATTGTCAGGCTTGCAAACTCCAATGCCAAGCATGTACATCTCATTTGTACAGTTCGGCGGCAATATTTTTTTATGCATTTGCTTGTGATACCTCAGCTGCCCAAGCAGGTAAATTTCTCTTACAGGCTCCTTATTCTTTGCATTCCATTCCCTGAGCCTTTTTTCTATTGCCTCGTAATCCCAGCCGATTGAACTGAAATAGTTGATTAGGATAAACAAAGCCCGTTTTCTTCCGTCTTCCATGCCATTAAGAATAAGCTTAATGCACGGCGGGAATAATTCCTCAGGCAGGGCATTTTCAGGCGCTGTAAATTCTTTCTCTTCTTTAGGCTTAAAAGCTTCCTGCCTGATTCCAAAATCCAAAGCTTCTGTCAGCAATTGATTTGCCTCTCCAATCTCAGCATTTTCCTTGTCAAGAAACCTATGGCTGCTTATCCTTGCATACTTTGGAATAGAAAATTCCTTTCTAAACAATAAGACTTTTTCCGGGTTTAATGGAGTTGATGCCAAGCCTGATTTCTCGTGCAAAGAGTAAGGCATCCTATACAGGTGCCTTGAAGAGATAAGCAGAGTGTCAATGTTCAAAAAAGGCTCTGCATTTAATGCTCTTATTTTATTTTCATAATAAGTTATCTCGCTTGCAGTTTTTCCGGTTTTCTCTATTATTGCATTGAAGCTGTTCTTCTCAAATTCCATAATCTTTTCCCCTAACGGCTTTTTAATCATCTCCCTTATGTAAAGCGCAATCTTTCTAGGCGCTTCTGGAAAAAGGCTTTTTGTTTCTTGGTTTCTTATTTTTTCAGGAAATGCCTCAAAAGGCACTCCGATGTGGAAGCCCTTGTTGCCGGAAAACTTGCAGGACACCGACTTTAAATTATGGAACTTTAAAGCTTTAATCACCAAGTCAGCCGCAATCCTCGAATATTCAAAAAACCCGCAGTCAATGTCAAGGACCAAGTCCCACCCAATCCTTAAATTGTCCAGCTCATGCCTTCTCATTGAAGTGTCAAGCTGCAATGGATTTTTCCAGAGCTCCTCAGACGCATGGAACGAAGTTGCGCCTTGCTTTGCAAGCTCCAGAATATCGCTTGGATGCCTCAGCACATCAGGCCTTTTGCCGAAATTGTCGTTGAACTTGGCTGCAATCTCCCTGTCCTTCGAGTTTTCAAGAACTTCTTCCTGAATATCCCTTCTTTTGTAGTGGCTTAGCGAAACATTGATAGGAATCATGTATAAGGTTATATTTGCGGGTTTTTAAGAGTTTTGATGGAAAATATTAAAAATAGCCACTGCAATCCAGGCCGTGATGGGCAAAAAAATAGGGGAAGTAAGTTTTTTTATTAACCAATTAAAAGATTCGAACATACTGGTCATAGTTGAAGGCAAAAAGGACAAAATCGCATTGAACAAATTGGGAGTCACTAATATAATCGAGCTTAATAAAAAGCCATTGTTTCATATTGTGGAGGAAATTGCCGATTCTAATAAGGAGTGCATCATACTTACAGACTTGGATAAAGAAGGCAAACAGCTTTATTCAAAATTGAACTCAAACCTTCAAAAAAACGGGGTCAGAGTTGATAATAAATTCAGGAATTTCCTGTTCAGGCACACTAAACTACGGCAGATTGAGGGGATTGATTCATACTTAGAAGCTTTCTAGCCTCTTAATCCTTTCATTTATGTCAGGGTGGGTTGAGAAAAGAATATTAACCCTGCCCTTGAATGTTCTTAACGGGTTTTCTATGAACAAATGCGCGGTTGCCTTGTTGGCTGCCTCAACCAAAGGCTCCTTGTCCTCTTTTATCTTCTTCAAGGCATTAGCCAATCCATCAGGATTTCTGGAAATCAAAGCCCCGTCAGCATCTGCAAGAAACTCCCTTTTCCTGCTGACAGCCAGTTTGATTAGCTGTGCTATCAGAGGCGCTAAGATTGCCAAAATCAGCCCTGCCAGAATAATTATAATTCCTATTATGCCTCCAACCTTCATGTTTTTTCTTCCCCTTCCATAAATCATTGTTCTAAGAAAGAAATCGCTGAGCAATGCAATAATTCCCACAAGCACAACAACAAACATCATCATTCTTATGTCATAGTTCCTTATATGAGACATCTCATGGGCTATAACCCCTTCTAATTCATCCCTCTTCAGCCTTTTAATTGCGCCTGTTGTCACAGTCACAGAGGCGTGTTTTGGGTCCCTGCCTGTTGCAAAGGCATTAATCGCGCTGTCATCAATGACATAAATCTTTGGAGTCGGAATGCCTGATGCAATAGCCAGCCCCTCAACTGCATTGACAAGATGGGGATATTTTTTTCTGTCAGCAGGCGCTGCGCTGCTCATGCTTAGTATCAGCTTGCCCCCTGAATAAAAGCTTATTAAAGTCATTATAGTGGAAAAGGCAATTGCAAAAGCCAGACCAATAAATGCATCTCCAAGATAAATTCCGAAAGCATACCCTAAAAGGCCAATTATGATAAAGAAAATGGCAATTAAGATAATTGATTTTCTTTTATTTGAAGAAATATGCTCATAAAGGTTCATCTTAAAATTCTACTTTGACAGGCTTTTTCTCCCCTTCTGCCGTCTGGAAGAACTCCCTTTCCTTGAATTTAAGCATGTCAGCGATTATATTGCTCGGGAACTGCTGTATCTTATTGTTTAGCGCCATTACATTGTCATTGTAGAACTGCCTTGAGAACGCAACTTTGCTCTCCGTTCCTGACAATTCTTCCTGCAGCATTTTGAAATTTTCTGAAGCCTCAAGCTTTGGATAGTTTTCTGCAACAGCAAAAATTGTTTTCAGGGCTTCGCTTATTGCATTATTAGCCTTTGCTTTCTGCTGCATGGACCCGGACACAAGCTGAGATCTCATTTTCGTTATTTCAGTCAATGTGCCTTTTTCATGCTTCATGTAGCCTTTTACAGCATTGACAAGGTTTGGAATCAAGTCATACCTTCTCTTTAGCTGAACATCAATCTGGCTCCATGCATTATCAACCCTGTTTCTCAGCATTATAAGGCTGTTAAACGTTAGAACTATGTATAACACAATAGCTGCCAGAATTCCGAGCACCACCCATAAAATAACATTCGCCATTAAACCACCTTAAGGCATAGTTTTTTGTGAATTTATAAATCTTTGTAACCACAATGAAAATTGTTTAATTTGATTATTAGTTTACACTTTAATAATTAGCCAAGATTTCTGCACTTTTGGTGATTTAAATGGAAAAAATGAATGAAAAAAAAGAAAGTGGGTAGTACAGCAATACAGAAGCGGCAGAAGTGCTACTTCTA
>JACPTD010000109.1 GCA_016192955.1 Candidatus Woesearchaeota archaeon
AAAAAAATTGGCTGGATAACTTATGAAAAGATAATGAATATAGATTTAGAAAGGATTGCTAAATCCAGCTTTAGGGTTGTGCCTGTGGATAGAACAGTAATTCTAAGGCTGGTAAAAATTCTTGGATTAAATAGTTTTCACACATTAAAAGGACGCCAAAACATTACTTCTAAGCCTTGGTATGGCAGTTACAAAGGGATTAAAGAAGGTGAAGTTGTTATGTCAGTTGACGCCTTGAATAAATTTGTAAAAGACATTAAAAACGAGATAGAGTTTAGAAAAACAACAGAATTTTCTTCGTTGGCAGAGAATAATCCGCGCAAGTTTGCAGCGTGCATTGGAACACCGATTGCAGAAGTGTCGCATCAGCTAAATGTATCAAGAAATCATGTGTGGAGTCTTTATGCAGAAGGCAATTCACTGCATGCAGTTGAGATTAAAGAATTTCTCAGGGAACAACATGCTGCCGTCTTAAAAGAGGCAGAGTCTTTGTTAAGATATTGTGAAGCTTTATTGAGTGAGGACGTATACTATGACAAAATAAAATCAATAAGGTATGCAGACTCTGAGGGCATGGCTTTTGGATTGACAGTTCCAGAATTGCAGAACTATATTGCCGGCTTTGGCGGTTGCGGAATAAACCACAATACATATCCTCTGCCAGAAGCGCAGGCTGACAGGTTCCTGCTCAAGATCAGCGTTAATTACCCAACATACGAGCAGGAGCTTCTTATTACTGACAGGTACGCAGCTGAGGCAAAAGACACCAGATTGAAGGTTATGCTGAACAAGAACCATCTTCTGACATTGCAGGGCCTTACAAGGCAGGTGCCTATTGCAAATGACATAAAGCAGAGGGCTGTGAAGATAATCCTTGCAACAAGGGCAAACAAGGAAATCATCCAGTATGGCGCATCTCCAAGAGCATCAATAGGCTTGATTTTGGCTTCAAAGGCAAGGGCATTGATACAAGGCAGAAATCATGTCAGCAATGATGACTTGAACATGCTTGCCTATCCGATCCTGAGGCACAGGATAATCCTCAATTTTGAAGCTGAAAGAAAAGGAATGTCAAGGGATGATGCAATAAAGCAGATTTTAGACAAGGTGAAGTAAAGACCCATTAAATAAATTGCATTAAAATATAAACATAATCAAAAAACACCAGAGCGACTATTATTGAATACCTCGATAAATGCAAAGCATTTTCGATGAATTGGCGAGGCGGAGAGGCTGTGCAGGATATACGTCAACAAAAACATTAGTTGCCTGTGCCGCCGAGCACAAAAGTTTGGCGAAGCCAGATTAAAGATATTGTACATTCATTTAAAACATAGTAAAAATAAATCAGAATAACAAATTAAAATGATTGACACATCATTTCTGGATCAGCTGCACAGGTTCAGCTTAGTTGTCAACAAAAGGGTTACATCGAATCTGACAGGCCCGAGAAAGTCAATGGCAGGCGGGCACGGCATGACATTCAAGGACTACAGGATATACGCGCCTGGAGATGACATCCGGCTTATAGACTGGAGGGTTTATGCAAGGACTGACAACCTTTACATCAAAGTTCACGAGGAGGAAAGAAACCTCACTGTGCATATAATAATAGATGCAAGCGCCTCAATGGGCTTTGGCAAGCCGCTGAGCAAGTTTGATTACGCTTCAATGATAGGTGTAGGGTTTGCATACCTTGCTTTGAGGGACAATGAGAGATTCCAGTTCTCTACTTTTGCAGACCAGCTTGAGATTTTCCAGCCGAGAAGGGGCATGAGCCATCTTGCTGCAATGGTCCAGCATTTGAACTCCATAAAGCCAAAAGGCTACTCAAAGCTTCTTGATACAATAAGGCAGTACAAGAAAGTAATCGGCAGCAAATCAATGCTGGTCATTGTGTCTGATTTTCTTGTCAACATTGATGAAATAAGGGAAGCCTTCTACCTGCTTGGCGACCATGACATTAAAATAATCCAGGTTTTTGACAGGGTTGAGAAAGAGCTTAAAATGGAAGGCGACATGAAGCTCATAGACAGCGAGACAAAAGGCTTGTTGCGGACTTTCATAAGCCCGAGGCTGAGGATGGAGTACCAGCAGCAGCTTGACACTCATTGCGCAAAGATAGAAGAGGTATGCAACAAATTAAACATAGAGTACCATCTTGCGGTAACTGACACAAGCATATTTGATACTTTCTTCAGGATTTTGGAGGGATGATGGTTAACGCAAAATGGGAAGTTTCAGTCATTGAACTCAAAGACGGTAAAAGAAAAAGATACAAGGTGACAAGAATGATGCCGCAACTTAAAGTAGCTGAAACAAAAGTATTCATGTCAAAGAAAAAAGCGCTAGCGCAGCTTAAAGAATGGCTAAGCTAGTTCTCCCATCCTTAGCTTTAGCAGCTCAATAAGCTCAGGCTCATTGTAATTGTAAATGTCAGGAATGTCCAAGGAAAGTATGCGCTTTTGCATATAATGCTTAGGAAACCTTTTGGCTATTTCATTCCTCTGCACGTCTTCCATTACTATGACAACATCAGCCCACGAAAGATGCTTTGCCGTAAGAGGCTTTTCATTGTAAAGCCCGGCTGATTTAGTCTCAAATCTGCCTTTAAAAATATCTTCAGCTGTCTTGCTCCTGTTCAAGTTCTGGTTGCAGATAAACAATACCTTCATAACTTTGATTTGATATGCAAGAATTTAAATTTTGCGGAAAATTGGAAGCACGGTTTTGCAGAAAGCCAGGAACGAATTGGCTACCCTCTATAAGATATTGGAAAGATAGGGAATTAATAAGGAACTTTCAAAGTTACTTCCCTGATATTTTTATAATCATCAGCATTCCTTGTTATCAACTTCGCCTTCATTGCAAAAGCTGTTGCTGCTATTATGGCATCGGCAGTTTCCACATTGTGAATTCTGCTAAAATCACCCGCTTTTATTGCAATTTCATTGGAAACTAAAACTTTATTGAAATTGGCCAATATTTTCAAAATTTCTGCTTTCCTTTCAATTTTGTTGCATTCTTTGCCGCTAATCAATTCAGTTTCTGTTACGGCAGAAAAATATACAAGATATTCCTCATTTTTTATTTCCTCAAAAAATATTTTTGCTTTTTCAAAGCCCCTCAAGAAATCTATAAAAATGTCCGTGTCCAAAACAATGTTATTCATAGTCCCAATTTTTTACGTCTTTTTTCCCATCCCTTTCTCAATTCTCTCACATACTTTACAGAATCATTAATTCCTGCATCTTTCCAGCTGCCAAAGGCTCTTTTAAAAATATCTTCATCAAATTTTTTCATCTTAATCTCGTCATTTTCCATGGTTATCACTAGCTTGTCGCCTTCCTTAATATTAGCTTGTTCTCTAATATCCCTCGGCACAGTTATCTGATAATTCCTAGTTACTTTTGTCATTGACATAGTATTATGATAGTAGTAATATCTAGTATTTAAGTATTACTATTTTTACCCTCCAACCTTAAACCCATACTTATAGCTCGGAAGATTCAATAAGCCTTTAAGCTGCTTTACTCTTTTTTTAATATCATCGCTTTTGGGATGTCCAAGCTCAACCGCTTTTTCATATGCCTCAGTAGCCTTTACAAAATCTCCTTTCTTGTCAAGGGCAATGCCAAGATTGTAGAAGCCTATGCCATTTTTAGGGTTTAGCTTTGTCGCAATTTCAAGCATTTGCACAGCATGCTCATAGTTTCCAAGCTTTTCCAAGACTGCCCCGAGGTTATTATATATAGTGTATTTGTTCGGGTTAAGCAGCATGGCTTTTGTAAAGTTTCTGTATGCTTCTTTCAGCATGCCCTTTTTAAGATAACAAACTCCAAGGCTTTGGAATGCCTCGCTGTTTTCCTTTGCCCTTAAGGATTCTGTGTAGCGCTTTATTGCTTCATCAAAATCTTTCTGCTTTTCATATAAGATGCCCAGTTCATATAGGGCCATGCTGTGCTTGGGGTTTAATTCAACTGCTTTCCTGAATGATTTTAGCGCATCATCGACATTTCCATTTTCTTTATGCAAAACGCCTAATTCGTAATAAGAGGCATCGTTTGGATTTTGCTGCACTTTCTTTTTGCAAAGCTCAAGATAATATTTTCTTTTTTTGCTTGCAGCAGCAGGATAGGCATTCCCATAATGGAGTATAGCAATGTTTGTTGCCGCAGTCTTTCCTTTTTTGCTTTCTATCGAAGGCTCAACAAGCTCATGGACAGTTCCCTGAAACTCGTAGCCTTTTTTATTCCTGAACAGCCTGACTATAAATGAGCCGTACCACCCTGCATAGGTTTTGCCATTTCTTTTGTGCTCCTCATTGACAAATCCGGCAATTGAGGGTTCATTTGTATAATTTTTTTGAATAAACAGGAATGCGTCATTTTCTTTGCCGTTGACAAATTCTTTTATTGCTTTTATACCATCACTGTCTAAAACCTCGTCAGCGTCAAGCACAAGTATCCAGTCTTTTGTGGCGTGCTTAAGGCTTTCATTCCTTGCAGCAGAGAAGTCATCAACCCACTTGAAATCAAATACCCTTGCATTGAACTTTTTTGCTATGTCTTTTGTCTTGTCAGTGCTGCCAGTGTCAACAACAATGATTTCATCCACAATGCCCTTGACAGAATTGAGGCATTGCCCAATGTATTCCTCCTCGTCCCTTGTTATCATGCAGAGTGAGATTTTTTGGTTCATGGCTTTAGGAATTTTTGGGTATATTTAAATAATTGCCTCAATTTTTGAAAGCTATGGAAAGAAAGTTATCATTGGCCATTGCCATTGTTGTAATTATTTCTGCAATAAGCTTTGCCCGAAGCTTTTTTGGAATGGCTGGAGTGATTCCATGGCATTACGGCTACAGTGACATCTTCAATGAGGACAGGATAAACCCGGCATTAGCGCAAAGAATGCCATACCTGGAATCGCCAGTGGAATATCCACTGATAACCGGATTTTTTATTTACTTCATGTGGCTTTTAGGAAAGAGCCTCTTAGGGTATGCAATATTTACCTGGGTTTTCCTGACAATGTCAGCTGTTGCAACAGCCATTATCCTTGATAAAT
>JACPTD010000110.1 GCA_016192955.1 Candidatus Woesearchaeota archaeon
TGGCGGAGGAGGTGGCGGAGTAGCGGCAATTATTGAGGAAGTCAAAGACTTTAGCTTGTCGCCTGGCTCTATAACAGCGCAGCTGGCATTAGGCTCTGCAAAAGCCCAGCAAATAAGGGTAAAGAACACAGGAAATGCTGCATTGAGCTTTAATTTGAATGTCTTAACAGTTAGTGATTTTGTTTCATTATCTGAAACGGGCTTCAGACTTGAGCCAGGGCAGGAAAAAACTTTGGAAGCAAACGTAATTGGCAGGAAGCTTGGCTCTTATATTGGCCAGATAGAAACTGTTGGAAATGAAATAAAAAAATACACTGATATCATAATAGAAGTTGAATCAGAGCAGGTTTTGTTTGACGCGAAAATAGACATACCTTCAGCTTACAAGGAGGTTGAAGCTGGAGGCGAATTAAGGGCCCAGATTACATTGCTTAATGTTGGTCCGCCTAGAAAAGTTGACGTAACAACAACTTTTATTATAAAGGACAGGCAGGGAAATTTTGTATACGAAAGCTCAGAGACATTTGCTGTTGAAAGGCAAAAATCCTTTGTCAAGTCTTTTAAGCTGCCAAAAGACATAAAGCCAGGGGATTATCTTGCGATTGTGGAAGTAAGGTACGAGAACTCTTTTGCTGTTTCAAGCGAGCTTTTCAGGGTTGTTTCAAAAAAAGAAATAATAGTTCCGGAAGCCCTGAAATCAGGTAAAGTGCTGCTATATGCCTTGTTCATTTTTGCTGGATTGGTTTTCCTGTTTGTATCTTTGCTTGTGCCAAAAATAAAGATTGGCGTTGGCGAAAAAGCAAAGCTGAGGAAATGCAGCATGATTATTGCTGAGCTGGAAGAAGCAATTGCAAAAAAGGACATTGCCAAGGCAGAGAAGCTGTATGTTAAAGCAAGAAAACTTTATGTTGATCTTAAAACAAAAGATAAAAGGAAACTTTATCAAAAATTGGTTAGCCTTTACAAAAAAATGAGATAGCCTTTGCGAGTTTCAATGCGCTCGCCATTCCAATTGCAAAATTTTAAACCGAAATATATTTAAACATATAAAATTGAGTTCTTACATCACTGTTACACTACAGAAAAAGAGGTGGGTTTTTTATGGTTTTAAGCTTCTTTGGACTCCAAAGTTTTGAAAAATTGCATTTTTCGCTGCATTCCAATGGCTCATTTATGCGCTGCAGCTTCTGGAGATTGCTTGGGGTGAATTTTTTTGGCATTTAAGAGGTACATACGCAAGCATGGAAAAAAGCTTGGTCCTTACTACTATGAAAATGTAAGGGGCAATGATGGCAGTGTTAAGACAATCTATCTTGGAACGAACCCAAGCCACCATGCAAAGCACAGGATAAGGAAGCCATTGTTTTTCCTGATTCTTGTTTTGCTGCTTATTCTGGTTTTTGGCGCATCGCTGTTTTTATTGCAAAACAAGTCTTACCTGATAAAAAAAGTGAAGAGCCAGCAGGCTGATTTTGACATAGACCAGATTCTGCTCAAGGTCCTGATAAAAAGCAACGAGTTCATAGAAAAACAAGTCAGGATTATGAATACCGGAAGCGAGCAGGCTGCCATAAGCATTGAGGTGTACGGATTGTCTGACATAATAAAAACTGACTCGCCTTCTTTTGTGATAAAGCCAGGCCAGACCAAAGTTGTCAACCTGAATTTTTCATCTTACATAGCAGAGCAAAGCATAGAGCAGCATCCCGGAGTTTATGTTGGCAAGCTGGCTGTCAAGTCGCAGAAAGCAGGCAAAGAAGTCCCGATAGTTGTGGAGATTGAAACCAAGAACGTGCTTTTTGACATGAACTTGAATCCTGTGGCTCTTGAAAGAAAAGTGAAGCAAGGCGCTGATACAACAATTGAAGTGCGCTTGTTCAACCTTCAAAGCATAGATTCAACTAATGTTGACGTGGGATATTCTGTCAAGGATATGGATGGCAATACAATAGTGACAGAAAGCGAAACTGTCGTTGTAAAGACGCAGGCTTCTTTCTTCAAGACAATATCCATACCGGAAAAACTGAAGCCCGGGCCGTATGCTTTTGCTTCAGAGGCGAAGTTTGGCAATTCAATTGGCACATCCAGCTATCTGTTTGAGGTTGTCGGGCCTGAGCAGGAAGCCAGCTTTGCGCAGTTCTGCAAGAACAGCGTGCTGTGCATGGGCTTGTCATTAACAACAATTCTTTTGCTGTTTGCCGTTATGGCGTATTTCTACTTTTTCATTGGCGCTTATTTGTATGAGAAAATCGCAGGGTTGGCTGCAGTGCCAAGAAGAAAAGAGAAAAAAGATATTGAAACCGAAGGGGGTGTTGAAGAACAACAGGGAATTTTTGAAAAAATAAAGAATAAGTTCAGCGAATTCAAAGCGCGAAGAGAGCTGGAAAGGGCTGGAAAGAAAACACTGGAAAGAAAAAAAGAGCTCAAAGAGCTGGCAGAAGAGGAAAAAAGAAGGCTGGAAAGGGAGATGATGGAAGCAAAGTTGAAGCGGCAAATAGAGCTTGAGGAAAAACAGAAAGAACTGCAAAGAACATCTGAGGAAAGAATAGCTGAGAAAGAGAGGATAAGGCAGGAATGGCTGGATAAACAGCTTGAGCTGGAAAAACAGAGGGATGAAGAGGCTAAAAAAAGGGAAGAAGAATTGCTAAGAAAACAGCAGGATTTAGAAAGGGAGAATATTGAAAGAGAAAAGAGGCGAAAAGAGGAAGAGCTGAAAAAACAAAAAGCTCTGGAAGCTCAGCAAAGAAAAGAAAGGCAGCAAAGATTATGGCAAGAAAGGAAAGCGAAAATCTTTGATGCTCTTCACAAAATCGGGCTTTACAAAACACCCGAAGAAAAAAGGATGATTGCGCTGCAGAAAGACAAAGAAAGATGGGAAAAACTCAGGAAACAAGAAGAGATGAAGCGGCAAAAAGAGCTGGAGTACAAAAAAAGTGAGGAGGAAAAAAGAGAGCAAGAGGAGCAAAGGCTTAAAGAGCGGCTCCGAATGCAAAAAGAGCTGGAAGAGCAAAGGGCTTTAGAAGAGAAAAGAGAGAGAGAGGAGCAGGAGGAGCTGAGAAGGAAAAAAGAGCTTGAAGCAAAGAAAATAGAAGAGAAAAAAGCGAAATTAGAGTCTCAAAGAAAAGAACTCGAAGCAGAAACAAGAAGAAAAGAAGAATTGAGAAGGCAAGAGCAGTTGAAAAGACAAAGGCAGCTTGAGAAGCAAAAGGGGATTGGAGAGCAGAAAAAACTCAAGGAAAGGGTTCCAAAAGAAATGAAAGCAGGCTTGCTTGAAAGATTTTTTAAGAAGAAAAAACCAGATAGAGGGTTGAAGGAAGCAAAAAAAGAGCCTAAAAAAGAAACATCCATAGAAAAGGCTGGCTTTTTTGCAAAACTGTTTGAGAAGCCAAAAAGTGACACAGACAAACTGGAAGATGCAATAAAAGGATTGGGCCTGTTTAGGGAGATAGAAAAGGGAGCTGGCAAAGAAATTGGACTTTCAAAGAAGTTTGGAAAAAAGGAGAAAGAAAGGTTCACAGAAGAAAAGCCAAAAATAAGCACAAGCGGTGAGAGCAAAGCTTTTGAGGGATGTGATAAAGCTTTAATTGATGCAAAAGAATCCATCGGCAAAGGGGACATGCCAAAGGCAAAGGAATTTTATATTAAAGCGAGGAATGGGTACCTAAGCTTGAGCAGACAAGAAAAGGAAAAGTTTTATGATAGATTGATGGAAGTGTATAATCTTCTTTCAAAGTGAATTGGGCTTATTTTTCCAATAAGCTCTGCAGATATTCCTTTTTAAGCTTGAACCCGTTTTTCTTGGCTAATTTCTCCAGGCCATTGACAAAATTGCTGCCATATTGGGCAGCCTGCTTCTTGCGCCATGCAAACTCTTTCTTTAATCCTATAAACTCTGCTGCTTCCCTCAAAATAATTTTTTTATCGCTCTTGTCAAGCTTGAGCATTGGATGCGCTTGCATCGCAGCTTTTATCAGCTCCTTGTCAAGAAACGGCGCTCTTAAGTCCAAGCCAAGATTTTTTGCAATTGTGAAATCTCTAACCAAGTCTCTGCCCCACATATTTTTCAATCCATTCCAGCATTCCTTGTGCAGTGCCTCAAAATTGCTCACTTTCAACGTGTCTTCATGCCTTTGGTAGCCCGCAAATATCTCCTCGCTTCCAATGCCCCCAAACAGAATATTATTCCCATCTGATAGCGCCAATCTGCCGGCTGCGTACAAAACAGAGCCTACGCTTACCTTGACAATGTCTGCATCATTCAATAATCGGGCAACATTCTTTGCAATTTTTTCAAGCTCTTCCAAGCTTAATATCCTGCATTTAAAATCAAAGCTATATTCTTTGGCTATTTTTTGCGCCCATGCAATGTCATCAGAGCCTTCAATTCCAACAGTATAGCATGCAAAATTGCACTTAAGCTGCCTTGCGACAAACGCTATCAATGAGCTGTCAACCCCTCCGGAAAACAAGATGCCGAATCTTGCAGCAATTCTTTTTTTTATTGCATTAACTATCGCTTGGGCTATTTCCCTTTTTGCTCTCTCATTATTTGTTTCAAGGCTCTCAAAGTCATTCTCCAAGCTGCTTATGAATTTGATCCACATATCCTGAGGAATAAGCCTGCCTTCCTTTACAATGCCCAAAACCTGAGTCATAAAGCAATGAATTTTGCTAATTTTTAAAAAGGTTTAGTTTAATGCTTTGGCAAGTTCATCAGAAACGCTTAAATACCACTCCAATTTAATTTCCCTGATGGCGAAAGATATAAGCAAGGATGAGCAGATTGGCTTTCACAAAGGGGCTTTGACAACTCTTGCTAAAGAAAGGGAGGAGATGATGAAAATCCTTTCAATAGTTGAGCAATTGATGCAGATGCATGTCAAGAGCCTGCAGGAGCTTGGTGTTGACCTTCAAAAATCAGCGCAGCAGTCAAAAGTCAAGAAGCCAATTGAGGATTCTTTAAGATAAGTTTTAATTCTCCAGCATTGCGCTAAGCAAAATGCGCTATAAATTCTATGCTTGCGGCCATCCCAATATTCTTGGAACGCATAAAACAACATTGGAGTTTACAAAAGACGAAGGGGTAAGCTTGAAAGGAGACTGCATTGTTGGAATTAAAGCTGATTTTGATTTGGGCAGGTTAAAGGAATTTATTGAAAGCTCATTAAAAAATAACAATAAAAAAATTTTAATAACAATAAAAACAATGTCAAAATATATTAAAACTAAAGAAACAATATCTGCAGAGCTTAATCCTGATTTCAACAGCAACAAGGAATTCGTAATCAGAAAGACAGATTTCGTTTCTGAAAGGACTTTTGCAATAAGGGCAAATAAGGCTGCCTTTGAGTTAAACAGGGATTTAATTAGGTTTTTAAAGGATAAAAATAATAAAGTGAGTGTTATTATTGAAAATAAGCAAAAATAAACCAAATAAAATCAAAAGAAAACTTATTCTATATATTTTATATAAAATTTTACCCTCCAAAAAGAGATAATTTTTTAAATGAATAAAGTATCATGACTTTAATAGGGGGCATAGTTTAGATTCTTTGGAAGAGGAAAAGAGGTTGATACTGAGAGTGCTCTATCACTATATTGAAAAAAATGAAAGATTACAATCCCGTATTACCAGTAAATTATGCGGAAATGCAAAAAGTTGGTATTGGTGTATCTAATACAATATTAAGTAGAAAAATCCCTCAGCCTTCACAAATAAATTTAGTCTTGGGCAATGGAAATGTACCTGCTTATTTTTTGATGCACGCATTGATGTGGGCTATTGAACACAAACGCGGTAGAAGCATACCAGATTACAAAAGAAGGGACAAAAAACCAATACAAAGGCATCCTTTTGACGCTTCATTTAGGCCATTGTATAGATTTAATGATACCAGAGAGAGTAAAATACCATCTAAGTATACCTTAACTCCCAGGGAGATTAAAGCAGTTTTAGTACATGATTTAGGCGAAGAATTTGGACAGAGTCTGTTAGGTGCTTTAGTTGTTAATGATGTAATAGGTTACCTACTAGGTACTGAAACTGGTAAAGATGTTGACCTTCTTACTAATAAAAATGCTTTGTTACTTGACACGCTTGAAGATGAGTTAAATAGATTAGAACCATCTCAAATAAGGCATAAGGCAACACATGGTATCGCCGTAAGATTGGGGTCAAGAGTAACAATTCGAGATGGTTCTGTTAGGCATGAATATTTAAGAATTCAACAAGCATTAAGCCGTTTTAGGGCATATGTTGAAGCATATACAGATTACGTGCCTCCTTCAGAAAAAAAGGCTTTAATCGACATAATTGATGGTTTAATTGTAGGTGCAAGAGCAAAAACTCAGGATAGAATGAGTGCTAAGCAGGTAGCTGAAAGAATCCAATCGCAATATGGACATATAATATCTTTACTAGAATCCCATGCTTACGTGGAAGTTGATACAAGTCTTATATTACCCGGGGATAATGAATTTTTGCTAACACTCAAAAAAACTTTCTATCATGATTTTGTAAGAAGAATAGCAGAGTCTGTCAGAAAATTAGCACCTCGAAATGGAGATGCTACCTCAAATGGAGATTTCTTGGCACCGTATGTTGAAACTCTCGCAGAAACTACAGACACAGTTACTAATATGGATCTTGAACCGCCACATGCTATCAGTATTTTTAGAAAAGCAAGAGAAAAGATTAAACTGGGTGTAGATTTAGTTTTAGAACTAAAGTTAGATGATGTCCCTTATGAAAAATTAGCAAGAGCTGTCGATTATTTAAATATAAATTTGGTTGATGTAGTTAAAGGTCGTACTGAAGACCTTGATAGAAGGGCAAGAAAAGAAACATCTCTACAACCAGATTTGGAAATATTTAGAATTATGCAACAAAAAATGGGCGACTTAGAAGCGAGAATGGCTCAAATTAAGGCCCCAGGTTTTTTTGATAATTTGAAACTTAGAATAGCTAGGGTAGGTAACAACTTACACCTTCTATAAACTACTAATTAGTAGTTAAAAATAGAAAGATTTAAATATTAGTTATTTATTATGATTTGATATGGCATTACAACCTGGAAAAATATCGCCTGAACTTGTTTGGAGTGTTGTAATTACGTATGGACCTGCAGAGATTTATAAGTCAAGGGCTGGTGAAGTTGGTTGGGCTTATCAAAAAGCAAATCATATGGCATCTATACACAAACAGGAAGGGGTTTTTGTAGATAGCGTCAGTGATGAACAAATTGCATTAATGCTTTACCAGATTGATAACCATGGTAAAAGTCATTTACCAAATTCACCCTCCTCGTCTTCCCAACGTAATTCAAAACCTTTCCATTAACATATTTCCCGGTTCCGAGAAAATCGTTGTTATGCTTCAAGATGACAAATCCGCTGCAATCCTTGCACTCTTTTTCCAAATCCTCCCCTCTAAACCATTTTTTTGTCTCTTCTTCATTCAATTCGACAATATTTTTTGAAGCTCTTGGCCCAACAATTTGAGTGCCTTCTATGCTCAGCCTTATCCCTTTGCTGTCAATTTCGCAGAAATACATGCCTATAGAATTAATCCTTAATTTGGAAATGTCTATTTTTGAAATGTCTTTGCTGATTATGAAGACTCTGCTTTTATTATTCTCAAGGAACCCATAATCCAGTTTTACTTTTGCTCCCCACTGCTTTTCAATTAACTTATAGATTTCCTTTATCTCTCTGTTATTAAGGATTTTTAACTCTGGCATTTTTAATTGAAAATAAACTTTCAAACCCCCCACATTGGATTGTGCTTTCTCATTATCTCCGCTATTTCCTTCAAAATGGCTATCTCTTCCTGTGAAAGGTATTTTTTGAATTCTTTCATTTTCCTGAAGTGCTCTTCCGGAATTACAGAGTACAAAATGTCTTCCTCGCGAATCTGCCTCCCGACAGTGACACTCGGCAATGAAACAGCGACTTGCTTTCCTTTCTCAACCTTTTCAATATTTTCCTGCTCATGCTGGATGCTCTTGGCTTCTGTTATTGCTGCTCCATCACTCTTCATCAAGGGTACTCCAGTTTTTAATGTCCCTGCAAGTATTTCAACACCAACAACAGCCGGATTATTCTGCCTGAATACATACCCTTTCATAATCCTTATTTTGCAGGGCCTGTGCAAATGCTCAATCTCCTTTCCTTCAAGCCTTTTCCTCTCGTCTTGCTGCCCTTTCTCAAAGTCCTCAATAAGCTTGTATATCACATTGTTGGAAAAAACCTTCACATTTCCAGCATTGACATCAGGCATTAGCTCAGCGTTAAAGCCAAGAACAACGCTTTGCAGCGGCTCTTTTTCATAGCTTGTTTCAGCATCCGATATGTCCTTTTTCGAGATGCTGCCAATGCTGGCTTTTTTTATTTCAACGCTTTTTTCCTTCAGTATTTTCACAAGCGCTTCCAGGCTTCCAAGAGAGTCTGCCTTTATGACAATTCCCTGCTTGTCAGTTTCCATCACGACTTCCTCAAACTCTATCCTGATTTCCTGTTTTGTTTTCTCCACTTCATCAGGCTCGCAGCTCCTTAACGGCATGCCTGCAACAGCTTTGTCAAGCTCAGGTGCCGAGATTTTCACTCCTGCAGCGGCTGAAACCTGCTTGACCTGCATGAATTTTGCTTTTTTATCCCGCATCTCTGCCAATGGCGCAGGCTCGAATAATGCCTTGACCCTTGTTGCAATAGGCGCTGGCAAAGAGCCTACAACAATTGTATCGTTCTGCTTTAAGGAGCCGTCATAAATAATTACATCAACTGTTGTTCCAAGCCCTTTCTCCTCTTTCACCTCCAGTATTGTTCCTTTTGCATTGCCTTTGACATCAACCTTTAAGCTCTCTTCAAGGAATTTTTGCGACAAGCCTGTCATCACCATCAACAGCTCAGGCAGCCCCTCCCCTGTTTTTGCGGAAATCGGGATAATGGAAAGCTGCTTGGCATAATCTTCAACCCTGTCAAACCGCTCTGCATTAAATCCAAGCTCGCTTAGCCTTCCAACAATCTCGTAAAGCCTTTTTTCAAGAAGAAGCATTGCGCTTTCTTTCTGCATTTTTATGCTTTCAAGCAGATTTATTTTTTGGGTTGAAGCCCATCCTGCCAGCATATCAATCTTGTTTAGGGCAATTACAAATGGGGTCTTGTATTGCTTGAGAATGTCTATGCACTCTTCAGTTTGAGCCTTGATTCCATCATTAATGTCAATGACTAAGATGGCTATGTCTGCAAGATTTCCGCCTCTTTTTCTCAGGTTTGTGAATGCTGAATGGCCTGGCGAATCAATAAAAAGAATTCCAGGAAGCCTTATGTCCAGTTTTAATGCTTTTAATAAATGGCCGCTAATTTTCTTGATTGTGCCTATGGGAACCAATGTGCAGCCAATGCTCTGTGTTATTCTCCCTGGCTCTGATTCCACAACAGAGGTATTCCTGATTGTGTCAAGCAATTGGGTTTTCCCGGAATCCACGTTGCCAAAAAGCACCACAATAATTTGCCTCAGTTGCATATTAAATCAAAGGTAAAGTAAAGCTATGATGTTTTTAAACTTATGCTCAAGAAGAAAGGTTTTTATTGGTGCCGAAATTTTTTGTTATTATGAACACAATCGTCAATGAGGGCCATATAAGATTAAAAATCCCAAAAGCTGCAAAAATATCCAAGTCAATGGGCGTTTTCTATAATCCAGCAATGGGCTTGAGCAGGGATATTTCTGTTTTATTGCTTAACTCGTTAAACAGGGGCAATATGCAAATTGCGGACCCATTGGCGGCAACCGGGGTAAGAAGCATACGGTTCTTGAAGGAGCTGAATAAAAATAAAATTAAAAAAAATTTAATAAACGACAATAGCAAAGACGCAATAAAATTAATTAAAGAAAATTTTGCCTTGAATAATATTCAATGCAAAAACAATAAAAAAATCCAGATAACATGCCAAGATGCCAATTTGTTTCTGCTGAATTCCGCAGGCTTTGACTATATAGATATTGATCCTTTTGGCTCGCCAAACTTTCTGCTGGACTGCGCTTGCAAAAGAATTGCCAGAAACGGCATACTTGCAGTAACGGCAACAGACACATCTGCATTGTGCGGCACTTTTCCAAAAGCGTGCCTGAGGAAGTATTGGGCAATTCCAAGAAGAGATGCCGTAATGCACGAAACCGGTTTAAGGATTTTAATAAGAAAAATACAATTAATTGCCGCCCAGTATGAAAAGGCTTTGATTCCGATTTTCTCCTATTCAAAAGAGCATTACATGAGGGCTTTTTTAAAAAATGAAAAAGGAAAAAACAATGTTGATAATATATTAAAGCAGCATGGGCTTTTTAATGAAGCAGGCCCGATGTGGCTTGGCAATTTGTGGGACAAGAGCCTTGCAGAAAAAATGCACAAAAATGCAGTCAGCAGCAAAATATTTAAAAATAATAAAGAATTAATAAAACTCTTAAAAACAATAAAAGAAGAGTCAAAAATAAATGCTGTTGGTTTTTCCGAGATAAATTTGCAGAAAAAATGTTCCATAATCGATAAAATAAAAAAAAGAGGCTATAGCGCAAGCGAAACGCATTTTAATGGGCAAGGGATAAGAAGCGGCATTCCAGCCAGCAAACTGGCAAGATTGCTGGAAAATAAATAGATTTTTATATATGTAGCGCAAAGATTGCCCTATGAAAAACAAACTGGGCATTGTGCTGTTCTGCTTCTTTATTGCCATTGCTGCAGGATGCGCCCAAAAAGAGGCTGGGCAAACTGAAGAAAAAAAGGAGCAATTTGGCGACACTGGCATACTTGTTGTGGAATCCTATCCCGTTAATGGAAATGTTTATGTTGAGGGGGAGCTAAAAGGCGAAGCGCCGCTGACATTGTACAACTTTCCTGCTGGAACCTACATAGTATCAGTAAGAAAAGAAGGGTACGTGGATTTTGAGAAGAAAGCAAGGGTAACTGCTGGCAGAACTGAAGAAATCAGCGCATTTCTGACTCCCAGATCTCTTCAGGAGCCAAAGCAGGAAACAAAACCAGTTGAGAAAGAGATTCCCAAGAACGCTCCGCCAGCCCCTTTATTGAATAAAATTAGGCTGAATCAATTTTCAATGTATTATGACTTTGAGAAAGGGCAGTTCACCGAAACAAGAACTGACAAAAGCGACTTGCTATCAAGAAAATACGAAACTTATGTGCATTTCACCGCGCTGACCCCTGCGAAGATTTATCCGCTTAACAAGCCAATCAAGGATGTAACAAAGGAAGATTGTATTTTTAGCGATGACGCCGTAGCAGTGTTGTATTCCATGCAGGCTCTTTGCGTCAAGACAATAGAAGGCTCTGTCGCTGCAATAGGCGGAAGCTGGCAGGCAATGCCGGATGAGCTTGAGTGGGTCTTGTTCAGCTAACCGATTGCCCTTCTTACATCAGTTACTTCAACAGATTCAACGCCATCAATCTTTGCTATCTTGTTCTCTAATTCCTCTGTGCTGCCTTTGCTTTCATCCATTACAAAAAGGATATTCAATGCCTTCAATCCGAATGCAATTGGCTCAATTTGCGTCTTGAACTCCAGTGAATTGCAGAAATCGACAATTTCCTTTTTTGCCTTTGTCTCAACGCCTGAGAAGTCTATGTCCGGGCTTTGCGGCATTATCCTCAAAGTGACAACTACATTGGCCATATTAATTAGGCCCTTCAAAACCGCAGGAAGAGCATTTATATTTCGCAGCTATCTGCCTGCAATGATTGCACCTCACAAGCTCAATCTTTGCGCATTGCGGGCAGTTAAATCTTGTAGAGCCTATTGTGTTTGAAATCCTCTTCTTGCATGATATGCACACTGCCTGTTTGTTTGCCATCTCTTCTTTTGGGATAAGAACTTGGTTTAAAAAGGTTATGCTGTTTTTTGTTTTGTGATGTGTGTTGGCTCATAGCACTGGACATTTTGACATATAATATTTAAACTATAAGCTTATTCGCATAATATTTATAAGCAATATAAATTAACTCGGGAGGGAGCTAAATGGTTCCAAAAAGAGCAAATAGAATTGAGCAAATAGATTATGCAACAGTAGCAAAGCCGCATACACCTATGTATTTGATACATAAGTACTGGGCTAGAAAGCCCCATAACGTTGTTTCTGAATATATTGAAAATTACACTAAGGAAGGTGATATAGTTTTGGACCCTTTTTGCGGCTCTGGAGTCACTCCGATTGAGGCGATAAAGCTTGGCAGAAAAGGTGTTGGAGTTGATTTAAATCCCATCTCCACTTTTGTAACAAGGATGACTGCCGTGCCTGCTGATATTTCCAAGATAAAAGCTGCTTTTGAAGATATTAGAGGGAATTGTAAAGAGGAGATTGAGGGGTTATATAAAACGAAATGCAAGAAATGTGGGAGAGAGGCATCAATAATCTGCACCCATTGGGAAAACTCTAACCCTGTTAAAATCTACTATTACTGCTCCACTTGTAACAAAAAAACAGACAAAAAACCTGATGATGGAGACTTAAAATTGATTAAAAAAACTGAAAAAATGGAGATTCCTTACTGGCATCCTACAACTAAACTTTATTATGACGGAGACGGATTTTTAAAAAAAGAAAAAAATGAATCAATTCCAGATTTATTTACAAAACGTAATTTAATTTGTTTAACAATATTGTTTGAGAATATAAATAAAATTAAAGATGATAAAATTAGAGATATTTTCAGATTTGCATTTGCATCAATGACGCATCTAGCGAGTAAATTGACTCCCGTTAGACCGACAAGACCTATGAGTTCTTTTTGGGCTATGCATAGCTATTGGGTTCCTCCGATTTTTATGGAGTCAAATGTTTGGAACTTATTTGATAGTGCAGTTTATGGCCCGCAGGGAATCATAGAGGGCAAAACAGATTCCAAATTTCAAATAAAATACTATAAAGAAGCCAAAAGATTCAGCGATTTGAATGACGGAGCAAATATACTAGTAAAAACCCACAATGCATTGGAATTGAATGAAATCATCCCAAAAGATTCTGTTGATTATGTCTTTACTGATCCTCCTTATGGCGGCGCTGTGCAGTATTTTGAGTTAAGCACTTTGTGGGCTTCTTGGCTTAAAATAGATTTGAACTATAAAGATGAAGTTACCATAAACAGACAGCAGAACAAGGACTTTAATTATTACCATAAAATGCTCACCGCTGCCTTCAAGCAGGTTTATGACGTATTAAAAAAAGGAAAGTATATGACAGTGACATTCCACAGCACAGATATAAAGGTCTGGACTTCCATAATAAAAGCTATTGTATTGGCAGGCTTTGACTTAGAAAAAATTGTATATCAACCGCCGGCAAGGCCATCGGCAAAAGGGCTGCTTCAGCCTTATGGCTCTGCGGTGGGAGACTATTACATAAGGTTCAGAAAGCCTGAAACAATCAAATCTTCAAAAGAAGAGTCTGTAAGCCAAGAAAGATATGAAAGAATAGTTGTTGAAGCGGCAAAAAGGATTCTTGCTGAAAGAGGAGAGCCAACAATATACCAGCACATTTTGAATGGCATAATCGTAGAGTTAAAGCAGGAAGGCGCGCTATTGGGTGGAAAAAGCAATCCAGAAGAGGTTATGAAAAAGCATCTCAATAAAGATTTCATTCTATCAAATGTAAAAGACGAAAATGAGAAAGTAATTGGGAAGAAATGGTGGCTGAAAGATGTAGACTCTATAGCGCATCTTGAGTCGATTCCATTAAATGAAAGAGTTGAGACAGCCATAATTGATGTTTTGCACAGCAAAGTCAAATCCTCCTTTGACGACATTCTGCAGGAGATATTCATTAATTTCCCGAATGCATTGACGCCAGACACACAAGACATAAATGGCATTTTGGATGAATATGCGGAAAAAACATCTGATGGAAAGTGGATTCTCAAGCCAAGCGTGAGGGTCAGGGAAAGTGAGCACAGCAAAATGATTTACTTATTGGGAATTTTGGGGCAAAAAGCAGGCTTTGATGTTTGGATAGGGCAAAGAGAGCAAAGCGAAGCATACAACAAAGTTAAGCTGTCTTCCTTAATAAACAACAAAAAAACAAATTTTAGGTTCATACCGACTATAAATTTAGACAGGGTTAAGCAGATAGATGTCTTATGGCTTGACGAGGGGAGGATAAAATATGAGTTTGAGATTGAAAATACGACTGCAATAACAGAAGCGATTGTAAGGGGCTCAAATTTAGAAAGATTCTTCAATAAAAACAGCAGAAAAGATGAGATTAATTCCAAAGAATTGGACAACTTGTTTAAGATGCCAAAAAAGGATGTTGAGCAAAAACAAAATTCTTTGGATGTTTATTTATGATATTCAGCAGATGATTGTTTTGCTTTCCTCATCCGCCCTAAAAACTTCTCCCAAAAACTGATGTATTGTGTAGATATTGGTTCTGCAGTGGCTTGTTATCTCAGAAGCTTTAATCTGGGCCTTTCCAGCCAATGCCATGAACGGCAAAATTTGGTCTGCAAGATGCCTGTCAACAGGCGCTTTGCTTTCAATCCCCTTAACCAGATTCATGGCTGCTTCTTCCCCGACAATCTCTGCCTTTTTGCCCTGCTCGCCAAGAGCATCAGCTCCAAGCCTTATTGGATTATTTTCATCAATGTCATCCTTGTTTTTGGAGAATACTGCCCATAGCGTGATGCCAGAGCCGGTTGAAAGAGTATCCTGGTATTGCGCTGTTATTTGGATTGGCGCATTATATTTCTGTTTTAATATTTGCTGCGCTGATTCCGCCTGCCTTTCAGCAACCTTGGCATTCTGAAGATTTATCGAAGCGTGTGAAATTCCCTTTATTTGAATCAAGTAATGCTGTTCCATTAGATTATAAGGATGTATATTTTGTTTTAGATTGGCATGGAACTCATTAAAATCAGAAAAATCGTTCAGCTTAAATTTTGGATTTATTTTTATCTCAACTTTGCCGTTGCCCTTTGGGTAATAGCCTCTTTTAAGCAATTTTGCTTCAATTTTTGCAAACCTTTGCAATTGAGGCAGCAGGACATTGTTGAAGCAGTCAAATGGCTGGCTCCATTTAGAGTCAGTGCCACCGATTATGGTTATTGTTATCGGTTTTGATACAAACATTGCAGGCAACAACAAGGCTTGCATCAATAAAGTGATTGAGCCGGCTGTTTCAATGTCAATGCTTAGATTTTTTGCGACTAATTTTTTAGGATAATATTTTAAGAATAAGGAGCCTAGCTTAGCGCCTTCTGCATCTGCATTGCAAAGTTCCTGCAATGATTTCACACAATACAAATGCTGGCTTTTCAGTCCAGAATCTTTTCTGCCTTTTCTTATGTCATATATTTCAAAGGGTTTTTGTGTTATTGTGGATAATGCCAATGCTACCCGGGCTATAGCTCCTCCGCCCTCTCCATAATTCCCATCTATCTTGAGCATAAAAACAAAGAAAACAGCAGCTTAATATAAATCTTTCAAATATTCTGCACATCAGCCAAGCCAGCGTCCAAGTCGCCTAACTCGTCTGAACTTAAATCTTTCTCAACAGCATCCACATTTGTTAAGTCATTTCCAACAGCGTCAACCGCAGCTTCCCCTGTTGCTGCTGGAGTTTCCTTCTGCATTGCTTCTTCCTTTTTTTCCATAACATCTGCTTTCTTTTCCATCACAGGCTCTTTGGCAGCCTGCTGGCATGCAGCAATAGAAACAACCAATAAAACAAGAACCGATAATAACTTTTTATTCATTGACACCACTTTTTTACCATTAATTGTTGATTTGTATTTAAACTTTTCTCAAAACAAAATAAAAAATAAAAATTAAGTTGAAGATGCTGCTGTTTCCGCGCTTGCAGCTGCGCCTGTTGAAGCCGTAGCATTGGCTTGCTCAGTTTCAGCCGATGCCTCCTCAGCAACCTCAACTTCAACATCAGCAGATATGTTTGCTTCTGGATCTGCTTCCTTTATCTTCTTGACTATTGTCTTCAGTATGTCATGGGCTTCCTTTATTGCGTCTTTTGCCTCTTTGAGCAATGCTTTTGCCTCATCAGCAACTGCCTTAATCTGCTCTTCTGCTGCATCGCCTGCCTTTAAGTCTAGAGCTGCTGAAAGCTTTGCCTGAGCCTGTGCGTATTTGTCCTTTGCAAGAGCTATTTTGCCGCTGAAAGCTGTTACCTCTGCGCTTGCATCAACTTCTATGCCTTTTTCCTTTGCTTTTGCCAATACATGGTCAAGCTTCTTCTCAAGCACTATTCCGCGATTGACAAGCCCCTTAACTCTTGCAGCAACAACCCTTTCTGCGTGCGCGCTTATGATGTGCTTCAACCTTTTCCATTTGTCATGAAGCTTTTTCGCAGCCTCCTTAACCTGCTCTTTTGTTGTCGCTGCCTGCACCTCTGACTTTATTGCATTTACCTCAGCAATTTGGGCATCTATTTCAGCAACAATCTTTGCTTCCCTGTCATCAGCAATGTTCTCGCTTTCCTGCACCTTTGCCTTTATCTTTTCAAGGTGCTTTATCAGGGCATCGGCAGTATGAACAACATAAGCCTTTGCATGCTCCAAAGTTGCCTTTTCATCTTTCTTGTCCCTTGCTTCCTTTAGCCTTTTTCTTGCATCTTCAAGCTCGTCCTTTGCTTCCTTGAACTCGTCTTTTTTCTTGTCAAACCTTTCCCTTAATTCCGCAAGTTTTGCTTCTGGAATGTCCCTGCTGCCCAAATCTTTGGCGTTTTTAACTTTTACAACTTTCAATGCTTTTAATTCTGCTTTCAGCCTTGAAGGGTCTTTTTCAGCAAGCTCTTTTAGCCTTGCCCTGCCTAAAACTGCCGCTTTTTCTAATTCCGCTTCATTCAAGTCAGAAATCTTCTCCAGCTTTTCTTTTTCCAGTTCGGAAATTCTTTTGAGTTTCCCTTCATTCAGCTTTGCCAGCCTGTCAAGCCTCTCTTTCTTTAATTCAGCAATTTTTTCAACATTTTTGATATCCAAAGTAGCTAACCTCTCTATCTGGATTTTGTCAAGTTCAGCTATTTTATCTAGCCTTTCTTTGCTTAAATTAGAGATCCTATCTAGTTTTTTCATTTCTGGTTTCTTGTGCAAAAGCCAAAGGCACCAGGCTAAAAACAAATATAGTGATTATCACCAATGCAATTGCCCTTTTCATTTTTAACATCCTCCTAAATCTGAATTTTAATTGTCGATTTGGAATTAGGTAATTATCTTATTTATAAACAAACTTTTTTAATGCAAAAATCAAAGGTTTTTAAAACATTTTAAAACTTTATCAAGCTTTATTCAGCCTTATCTTAGCTTAAAATGGCAGATTAAGTTTACTTTGGCTTAAAAAGAAATTTTTATTATTTTTAGTTTTCGCTATATTTTTATACAAATAAAATCCACCTATTCCTATGCGCCATTTCAGGATATTGGTTTACGGTATGCTATGTATCTTCCTGATTAATTATGTTAATGCTGCCACTATTCATGGCGCAATTTATGATTTCTCATTGAAAGAGGTGAATAACGCAAGGGTCGAGATTAACACAAGCCCAAAGCAGTTTAAGGTGGCGCAAAATGGCACATACTCTTTTAATGTGCCAAACGGCATTTATAAGATCAAGGCGCAGCTTGTTCACAGAAATGAGGTTATAGCGTCTGCTGAGGAAAATATAACAATAAGGCAGGACGGCTCTTATGTGCTTGACTTGATATTGTTTCCTGACATAGAGGAAGGCGTCGAAGACCCTGGAATTGAGGTTAGTGGACAGGTGATTGATGAGGGCAAAGACAGGCTCTTGCTGACGGGCTTCATTGTTCTATTTGTTTTAGGAATTGCCGCAATAATCCTCTATGTTTTAAAGACAAGGAAAAAGAAAGAGGCTGATGAGGTTAAAGAAGAAGAAAATAAAAGCGAAGATTTAGAACAAATTATAAGTATAATCAAGCAGGAAGGCGGCAGAACAACGCAGAAAGAGATTAGAAAAAAAATCCCATTATCAGAGGCGAAGATAAGCTTAATGATAGCAGAGCTGGAGCATAAAGGCGTCATTGAAAAAATAAAGAAGGGAAGAGGAAATATAATAATTTTAAAGAAAAAATAGGGTAAAGATGAAATTCAAAAAAATAAATGACACTTATTTTATAAGGCTGGATAGAGGAGAAAAAATCATAGAAAATTTGAAGAAGTTTTGCGCTAAAAACAAAATCAAATGCGGCTATTTCTTTGGCATTG
>JACPTD010000111.1 GCA_016192955.1 Candidatus Woesearchaeota archaeon
ACAAATTCTTGAGTCATAGCACCATCCATTTCAGCAGGATGAAAGCCGTGAAAGTGCATAGTATGTGGTTTTGTGCCCTTGTTTGTGAAATGTATCCTTATCAAGTCCCCTTCTGTTGCCCTTATTGTAGGAGCTGGAACCTGCCCATTATAAGTCCATGCAGGAAAGAAAACCCCAGGCGCGATTTCAATTTCCTTGTCCTCTGCATACATCCAGTATTCCCTTAATAAGCTTCCATCCTCTCTTTTTGTTTCCTTATAGTATTTGGCTCTTTCAGCAGAAGGCAAATTATTAAAATTCCATGTTGAAAGATATTCCATTGGATCAAAACCATCATCACCATATTTTCCAACTATGCCGACTTTTTCCTGTGCTGTTCTCTGAGGGTCATTTGAACTTGAGTGCATTACGCCCCTCATTTCCGCAAATGATTCAATGCATTTTGGGTCTGTAGAAGTAGGGTTTGTGCAATATTTTGCAGCCTCTTTCATCTTGTCAAACTCTGTTTCTGCTTTGACATCCTTTGTAAAATAATTCACTGCTAAAAATCCAGCTAGAAATATTATCAAAATGGCTAAGGGAATTTTCGCTTTATATAAAACAATTTTTATCTTTTCGGATTCTGGAAATTGCAGTTTAAAGGTTCCTTTTTTTATTGAGTATCCGATGCAAATTAATCCAAACCCCACTATAGAGAAACCCATAACAAAATGTAGAAAATGAGGAATATTAGCTCCAAATGTTGCTAATTCATGCAAATCATGGGGCAGGAATGTAAATATGATTCCTGCTGCTATAAGCAATACTGCTATTCCTAAAGTTAATTTGGATTTGTTCATTTTGCAGAATTTATCTGGGTATTGGCTTCCCATGCGGGTCTGTTTTCGGGTTGTGAAGAATTTTTCTCAGTCTTCCTATAGACTCGTCGCTGAATGCGTGCTCCAAACGATGCGCTTCCTCATGTATGTTTTTTGAGTCTATTTTCAGTATTTTCTTTAAAAAAAGCTCTATGAGGCGGTGCTTTGAGGTCAGTTTTTGTGCAATTCTGTGGCCTTTGGCTGTAAACTTCAGCTTTGAGTATCTTTTGTATGAAATCAGGCCTTCCTTGTCAAGCTGCTGTGCCATCTCTGACACGCTTGGCTTTGAGACGCTAAGGTAATGTGCCAAATCTATGGATTTTATCTCGCCTTTTTCCTCTTCCAGTATGTACAGCCCCCTCAAGTAGTCTTCCCTGCTTGCCGTGAACATAGAAAGTTAGGATAACCTAACTTATATATAAAGGTTTTGGTTTGGCATTTTGGCAATCAAAAACATTATAAACAACAAAATATAACTGTTGGCAATGGCAAAAAAATATTTTACAATAGAAAGCGCCCAAAGCCAATTGCCGAAAATAAAAAAGCGCCTGATAAGGCTCCAGAATCTGAAAAAGTCCATTGATGCAATTGCATCTGTAAGAATCGACCCAAATGAAATTGAATATGACGAGTTTATTGAAACCAACACAAAATTAAGCAAAGAATTCCATAAATTGTCCTATGAGTTCTATAAGGAGCTTGAAAAGCTTAAAAAAACAAGATGTTTATTGAAGGATTTGGAGCAGGGCTTAGTTGATTTCTACTGCAAGTTTGAAAACAGGGACGTTTTTTTGTGCTGGAAACTTGGAGAAGAAAGGATAATGGCATGGCATGAAACAGATTCGGGATTTGCAGGCAGAAAACTAATCATTGACCTTGGACAATAAATGGAATCCAAAGTAAATTGGCTGGAATGGGGCAATGAGTCTTTTGAAAAGGCAAAAAAAGAAGACAAGCCGGTTTTGCTTGACTTGACAGCGGTTTGGTGCCACTGGTGCCATGTTATGGACGCAACTTCTTATTCCAATGATGAGATTATTGACATAATAAACAAGGATTTTGTGCCAGTCAAAGTTTATATTGACAAAAGGCCAGATATAAGGGAAAGGTACAATATGGGGGGCTTTCCATCCACTGTTTTCCTTAACCCGGACGGCTATGTAATCGCTGGCGATACCTATGTGCCGCCTGAAAGGCTCAAGCTGATGCTGGAAGCAGTCAAAACTTCTTATAAAAGCGAAAAGGACGAGATTAAGCAAAGGGCTTTAGGAGCAGTTGAAAAAACAAAAAGAGAAAATGGCCAGTCAAAAATAAATGAAAGCATAATAAAAGAGATTCTGCTGTCTGTTGAAGACAATTTTGACAGCTTTTACGGCGGCTTTGGAGCGCAGCCAAAATTCCCTTCTCCTGAGGCTCTTGACTTATTGTTTATCCAACACAAAAAAACCCGGAATAAAAAATATCTTGACATGGCGCTAAAAACGCTTGATGGGATGTATGAAGGGATATTTGACAAAATTGATTTCGGCTTTTTTAGGTATTCTGTAACGCAAGACTGGAAAATGCCGCACTATGAAAAAATGCTCGACACAAATGCAGGGTTGCTGAGGAATTACGCTGAGGCTTTCAGCATAACAAAAGAGGAAAAATACAGAAAAATCGTAAAAGAAATGATTGGGTATATTGATAAATTCTTAGCCAGTCGGGAAGATGGCGGCTTTTACGGCTCGCAGGACGCTGATGAGGAGTTTTATCTAGCAGGGCCAGAAGAAAGAAGGAATAAAAAATACCCTGATGTTGACAAGACAATTTATGCTGACTGGAACAGCATGATGGTTTCCTCTTACATAACAGCAGGAGAGGTGTTAAATGATAAAAAAACAACAGAATTTGCAGTAAAAACAGCCGATTTCATTTTGAAGAACTGCTATGATAAAAACAATGGAGTATTCCATTACTTTGACGGAAAACCAAACATTAATGGGATATTAAGCGATAATATGCACTTTCTGAATTGCCTTATTGATGTGCATTTAGCCACTCGGGAGCAGAGATATATCGAAATAATAAAGGAAATTGCAGAATTTGTCTTGGGCAATTTTTACGATGAAAAAGGCTATGGGTTTTTTGACAGGGTAGGCAAAGAAGGGGACTTTGGCGCATTAAAGCATAGTGAAAAGCAGTTTTTGGAAAATTCATTTTCTTCAATTGTGTTTTTAAGGCTTTACCGCTTAATAAAAGCAGAAAGGTACAAACAGGCTGCTGAAAATGCTCTTTTATATTTTGCTGACAGCTATCTTAATTTTGGATATTTTTCAGCAATGTACGCGATTGCTGCTGATATGCTGCTAAATAAGAGCCCGGTTAATGAACCAGAAGGCAAAATTTAATAAATAACCTTTAAATCACGCTTCATATGGGGATGGCAGCTGCTTCTGTAAAGGCGTTGAAAAGCGATTTAAGCAAAGTTAAAGACAATGCCCTGTTAATCGGTTTTTTCAAGGATAATGCAATTCTTGAGGGGGAATTAAAAAAACTGGACAAAGAATACAACGGTGTTATAGGCTCTTTCATCAAAAGCGGCAATTTCAAGGGAGAAAAGGGCGAAGTGAAAAACATCTATGCAGATAAAAGCATAAAAAACATTGTTCTTGTAGGCTTGGGCGAGAAGGAAAAATATAATCTTGATGTCATGTCCAATACAATTGCAGATGTTTCAAAAAGATTAAGGGATAATTCAACAGAGAGTTTTAGCGTATGCCTGGAATCCTTTAAAAATTCAAAATTCAATGATGAAGAGCTGGCTGAAAAAATAGCATTAAGCGCATTGATGGGCTTGTATAAGTTCAGTGAGTACAAAACAAAAGACAAAGACAAAATAAAGCATATCAAACAAATAACATTAATAATAAATTCCAATGAAAGGTTTGACAATCAAACAGCATATGCTTCTATTGTTGCAGAAGCTGTCAATAAGACCAGGGACTTGGTTAATACTCCTCCAAATATAGCTACTCCTGAATATGTTGCAAATTACGCAAGAGAGATTGCAAAAAAATCAAATTTGAAGTGCACAGTTTTTGATGAAAAGCAGATTGAAAAAATGAAAATGGGCTGCTTTATGGGCGTTGCGCAAGGAAGCATAAACAAGCCAAGACTGGTTGTTCTTGAATATAAAGGAGCCGGCAAAAATCAGAAGCCGATTGCAATAGTAGGCAAGGGCATTACATTTGACAGCGGAGGCTTAAACGTAAAGCCTTACCCTTACATACTCAACATGAAAGATGACAAAGGCGGAGCAGTTGCAGCAATGCACGTTATTGAGGCGTGCTCCAAGCTCAAGCTTCCGTTAAATTTGATTGTTGTAGCGCCGCTTGCTGAGAATATGATAGACGCTGCGTCTTACAGACCCGATGATGTATTGACTGCTTACAACAAGATGACAGTTGAAATAAGAAACACAGATGCTGAAGGCAGGCTGGTTCTTGCTGACGCGCTTTCATATGCAGCAGAGCAAAAGCCAGAGCTGATAATTGACATCGCAACGCTGACAGGCGCAAGCCTTATTGTGCTTGGATATGCCGGAACGCCTTTTTTATGCACTGATGACAGGCTAAGAAAAAAACTCAAAGAAGCTTCTGAGAAAAGCCTTGAAAAATTATGGGAGCTTCCATTATGGCAGGAGTATGAGGAGAGCCTGAAAAGCGATGTGGCTGATGTCAAGCACATTGGCGATGACGGGGAAGCCGGAGTCATAACTGGCGCAATGTTTCTGAAAAATTTTGTAAATGACATTGCATGGGCGCATATTGACATTGGCACCACAGTATGGTCAAAGGTTGACAAAGGAATTCTTACAAAGGGAGCGACTGGGGCGAATGTAAGATTGATGGTGGAGATGCTGAGGGAGTGGAAATAGCAAACCCAAATTATTATATACTTAAAGTCTTAAAGTTTCTTTAATGAGCAAAATATTGTCGATTTTGTCATTGCCGTTAGGGATCCTCATTGCGCTGAAATATTTTAATATTTACAACATAAATTTGTTAGTGCCTGTTGAGATAACCATTGTTGGGGCTTTGTTTCTGATTGCCATGCAGATATTCTCGTACGTGACAATCCACAGCTATAATCAAGGAACAACGCTCATGGGGAAATTGATAAAAACAATATTGGCAATTCCAGGAGTTCTTTACATTGCAAACATTTTTTATCCACTAAATCTCGGATTTGACTTGCAAATCGTGATTGCAATATTTTTGTTTACTGAGGGGATTTATGGACTGCATTAAATTGAAAAAATAAAACAGCAACATTTTTAAAACAAAATAAATTTCTGAATTTTATGTATGATGTTATTATTATCGGTGCGGGCGCTGCCGGGCTGACAGCTGCGATTTACACCTGCAGAAAGAAGCTCAAGACTTTGATAGTCAGCATAGATGTAGGGGGGCAGACTAATGTAACAAGCCACATTGAGAATTACCCCGGCACGGGCGCTATGCATGGTGTTGAGCTGATGAGAAGATTTCAGGACGAGGCAGTTGGCTTCGGGGCAGAGCTGATAATGGGAAAAGCCAACAAAGTTGAAAAAATTGAAAACAAATTTAAGGTTTTTCTCGCAAACGGCGAGGCCTATGAATGCAAAGGGCTTATTCTTGCCTACGGAAAAGTGCCAAAGAGCCTTGGCATTGAAGGCGAGGAAAAATTCATGGGAAGGGGGGTTTCAACGTGCGTGACTTGTGACTTGCCGTTATATAAAAACAGGGATGTTGCAGTCATTGGAGGCGGCAATTCCGCTGTTGAAGGCGCTTTGGAGTCAGCAACAATCGCCAAAAAGGTTTACCTTGTCCACAGAAGAGACGCATTCAGGGCTGATGAGGTAACAGTTGAGAAATTAAAAAACAATCCGAGAATAGAGCTGATTTTCAACAGCGTGCCGACAAAAGTCATTGGGGAGAAAAATGTTGACGGCATTGAAGTTGAGAATATTATCACAAAGGAAAGAAAGGCGCTGAAAGTTGACGGCATTTTTATTGAAATTGGCTATGTGGTTGACACTTCATTTGTCCAGCATCTTGTGAAAGTCAATGAAAAAAAGGAGATAATTGTTGATGAAAGGGGAAACACGTCACATCCGGGCATTTTCGCATGCGGAGACATAACGCCTGTGCCGTTCAAGCAGACGGTTATTGCAGCAGGGGAAGGCGCAAAGTCTGCTTTGGAATGCTACAGGTGGCTAACCGGCGGAAAAGGAGCTGTATTGGATTGGACGCATTGATTTTGAGAAAATGTTAAACAACAAAAAAGTCTTGATTCTGGCAGAGAATATTTATGAGGACTTGGAGCTTTGGTACCCTAAGCTGAGATTAGCTGAAGAAGGAATAAAAGTGATTGTTGCCGGTACTGGAGAGAAAACTTACAAGGGCAAGAATGGCTATCCGCTTGAAGTGGATGGAAGCATTAAAGACTACAAAGCAAAGGATTTTGACGCTGTGATTGTGCCAGGAGGTTTTGCGCCTGATAAATTGCGCAGATACAAAGAAGTTCTTGATTTTGTTAGGGAAATTTACAATTCTGGAAAAGTTGTTGCAGCAATTTGTCATGGTCCTTGGGTTTTGATAAGCACGGACATATTAAAAGGAAAAAAAGCCACTTGCGTAAGCGCTATCAAGGATGATGTGGCAAATGCAGGCGCAAAATATTCTGATGAAGAAGTTGTTGTTGACGGAAATATCATAACCTCAAGAAAGCCCGATGATTTGCCAGCGTTTTGCAGGGAGATAATAAAAGCTTTAAGCAAGCGAGATATTTAATTTTGATATAACAAAATAAAAATAATCAAAAAAAGGGCGACTTTTGTCAGCAAGCATGATAAAAGTAAACCGCTTTTAATGATTTATTGAATGTGTAGGCGAGGCAAAATTGATTGGCAAGGAAAATTTTGAAGAGCAAAAAATATGCCGAAGGCGGATTGAAAAATAGTTTTGCATAAAAAATAGGGTTAAATGCACAAAAGAATCATTTCATTAGCACCGAGCAACACTGAGATAATCTATGCGCTGGGGGCTGATGACAAGCTGATTGCATGCACACGCTATTGCGATTTTCCTGATGAAGCAAAGAAAAAGCCGAGGATAGGTGGCTGGCTTGACATAAATGACGAATTGGTCAAAAAACATAACCCTGACTTGCTGCTCACATCCACTTTTGTCCAGAGTAAAATAACCAAGCAATACAAAAAATCAAAAATGAACATTGTTGCCTTGATGCCGACAACGCTTAAAGGGTTTTTTGATTCCATAGAAAAAATCGGAAAATTGACGGGAAAAGAGGAAGAAGCGATGCAATTGATAGATTCAATGAAAACCAAATTCAATCAAATACAAAACAAAATAAAAAAATCAAAGCACAAGCCAAGGGTTTATGTTGAGGAATGGCACAAGCCCCCAACTGTTTCAGGCAACTGG
>JACPTD010000029.1 GCA_016192955.1 Candidatus Woesearchaeota archaeon
ATTTAAGTTGGAATCAAACCACTCCAAGTCCTCTTGACCAGATTTTAACATCTGGACTAATCCCATGTCTGCCATAATGATGTAAATCTAATGCAGATATTTAAATTTTTGGTTAAAGTGCGAATATTTACAATATGGAAAATAATGTTTAATTATTTCAAGTTTTCTTCCATAACCTATTCCTTACCTTTTTCCAATATAAAAAGCATAATCGGCAAATCCAGATTTTTCTCCCCTATGGGCTTTCTCTCTTTTTATAAAGTCATTTTTTGTCCAGCCAAGAATCTGAAATAAAGGTTCTACTAATTTAGTTTCTGTATTAGCTTCTAACTCTTTTTTATATTTTTGATAATTTTGCTTAAACTCATCAATAAGATTTTTAATTTCTTCTTTAGCTTTATTTTTGTCCATGTTTTTAATCACATTATTTCTTCATTCCCCCCTCTCTATTGCGCTCCCCAATTGTATCAATTTTCCTTCCTGCAAATGGTCTCCAATCAAAAGCATTCCGACTGGCAGATTTTTCTCAAAGCCGACAGGCACGTTCAAATGCGGCAAGCCTGCAACATTTGGTGAAACTGTCATGACATCAATCATGTAATGCTGCAATGGGCTTAATTTTTCAATGTCTTCAAACCTTGGCGGCAGAATCGAGGCTGTTGGAGAAGCCAAAGCATCAAATTTCTTGAATGCCTTCTTGTACTCATTTATCATCAATGTCCTTACTTTTGCAGCTTTCAGGTAAAAAGCATCCCTGTAGCCTGCCATTCTTGCGAAAGTTCCAAGTATGACCCTTCTTTTTGCCTCGTCTCCAAAATTACCGCTTCTGACTTTTGTGAAATACTCATTAAAGCTGCCTTCAAGCTTTTCGCTTTTGCCATATCTCATTCCGCAATATTTTGCTAAATTTGTGCTTGCCTCGCTTGTTGCAATCATGTAATATGTTGCAATGCCGTACTTGATTGGAATTTCTAGTGAAATTTCTTCTGCTTTTGCCCCTTCCTCTTCAAGCTCCTCAATCCCGTTATAGACATTTTTTTCAACTTCCCTTTCAACGCCCGAGCCAAAAGCCTCCTTTATAATCCCGATTTTCATCCCTTTTATTGGCTTTTTTAGGCATTTTTCATAGTTTTCACTTTTGGCATTCAATGAAGTGCTGTCATTTTTGTCATAGCCTGCAATGGCATTCATCAGCAATGCAGCATCCTCCATTGTCTTTCCGATAGGGCCAATTTTGTCGAGAGAATTGGCAAAATCTACCAATCCATATCTGGAAACCCTGCCATAAGTCGGGCACAAGCCATAAACTCCGCAGAATGAAGCTGGTGCTGTTATAGAGCCTCCAGTGGATTCGCCTAAAGCAATATGGTTGCCTAGCTTTTGGCTTAAGCCTGCCGCTCCCCCGCTTGAGCCGCCGCAGCTCCTCTCCTTGTCAAAAGGGTTTTTTGGTATGCCATAAGCGGAATTCACGGAAAAGGTGCCAAAGCCAAATTCATCCTGGGAAGTTTTGCCAATTATTATGCCTCCTTCCTCCTTTACTCTTTGGATCACAAAAGCGTCAAACAGCGGCTTGTAGCCCTTAAGTATTTTGGAGCCTGCAGTTGTTTCAACATCTTTAACGCAAATCGCATCCTTCACGGAAACAGCGACTCCAAGCAATTTTTTATTTTTTATATTGCCATTTTTTTGTTTTAACTGAATTTTTATTTCCCTTGCCTGGTTTAATGCCAACTCCTCAGAAATTGTGTTGAAATAATTGTATTCCCTGTTTATTTCCCTGCATTCCTCTATCAGTTTATAAGTATGCTCGACTATGTCAATTTCCTGGTTTTTGATTTTTTCAATAAATTCTTTAACGCTCATTTTTATCTCGCAGTTGTGATGCCACAAATAAGCCTATTAATGACAGAATAAACATTACTAAAAATAAAGTTTTGAAGTTGAATATTTTAACAAGAAACGCTCCGACAATTGCAGCAACCCCTGTCAAAGTGAAATAAGAGCCTTCCCATGCCGACCATTGAGAGGCGATTTTTCCCTTTTCTAAGTATTTTGTATAAAATGAATTGCCTGCAGGATTAATCATCACATAGCCAAGCCCAAGCAATACCTGCACTCCAAATAGATGATAAACATTTGATACAAAATAATATCCTAAAAATCCTAAACTTGATATAGCATAACCTAACATCATAAGTGGTTTTTCTCTTTGTATTGCGTCAACCAATTTACCCATAAATAAAATCCCGATTCCAGAAGTTATCATAAAGATAGCCCAAGCCGACCCCGCCGCTAAAATATTGCCCCCTATCTCTTGCACAAATATAGCGTGTATTGGCCCATACATACCTAATGACATGATAAAAAAAGAATTTGCAACTAAAAACAATTTCATCTGTTTGTGCATTTTTATTCACTTTTCGCTTATGTAAGCTTTATTCATCTTATCCCCAACTCTGATGTTTTCAACAATATCCATTCCTTGTATCACTTTTCCAAAGACCGCGTAGTTGCCATCGAGAAAAGGCGTTTCTGCTAACGTAATGTAGAACTGCGATGACGCGCTGTTTGGATCCTGGCTTCTTGCCATTCCCAGGGCGCCTTTGACGTGCTTTAAATCGGGATTGATTTCAAGCGGAATTGTTTTTCCGGAGCCGCCTGTGCCATCGCCTTTTGGATCGCCGCCCTGAATGACGAACCCCGGCTCAACCCGATGAAAAGTCAGCCCATCATAGAAGCCTGCATTTGCCAAGTCAATGAAATTTTTTGTGGTAACGGGCGCTTTTTCTGTATAAAGCTCGGCTTTTATAATGCCTTTATTTGTTTCAATTATTGCGTATTTTGCCATTTTAACTTCGTTGATTTTTTCAGGAGCATTTGATTGCTCTTTTGCTGAGCATGAATTAACAAAAACCAATATTGCCAAGGCTAAAAAAATTAGCTTCTTCATCTCAGACAGCCCTCGGCCCCTTGAAATAGCCGTCTTTTTTATGCTCTGTCAAAGACAAAGCGTCATCTTGGAAGAGGCATTGCCCTTCCTTGTCTTCCCGCATTGCGTTTTTCAGCTCAACTGGGTGAAAGCTTGGCTTTACATTGTCTGTATTAATGTCTTTCAATTGGGAAAAGAACTCCAACAATTCCTTTAGCTGAGGCAGAAATTTTTTTATTTCCTCCTCGTTCAGCTTTAGCCTTGCAACCTCGGCAACATGCTCCAAAAGCTTTCTGTCAACTTCCATGGAAAGAGCTGTTTTTCAGCTGTTTTTATATATTTTGTTTTGATTTGAATGCTGCATTGCAAAATATTTAAATAATTTGGCTTCTCATGGCCCTTTGATGAGAATAGAAGAATTAGTTGCAGGCATTCGCCCCAAATTAGAGGAATTGTTGGCAGAGGCAATTCCTATGATGACAAGTGACGGAATCTGGCGTAAGATTGGAGTCGAGCAAGCTGTAAGAATGACTGGAGATGACGAGCTTGACAATAAAATTTCTTTTGCAGTTGAGCTTTTCTATGCCTGCAGTTACATGGCATTAAGATTCACCATGGATCCAAAATATGGGATGGCAGATTTCCAAAGAGTTGTTAGGGAAAACATTAGTGAGGGTATTGATTTATTTGAAAAGGTAAGATATGCGCAAATAGTTGGCAATGCTGATAAAATTGAGAGTTGTCTTTCAAAGAGAGTCACTCGCGTTAACAAAATACAGGTGGCAATGCTTGGAATGCTTTATGGAGGTATCAAAAATATATGCACCAAATTGGTGTTTCTGCCAACAGAACATTATATCACTAAAGAGCAGCCTACCTTATCAACTCTCTCCTCCTTATCTTAGAAACAAGCCTCTCCAAAGTGTCAATCTTTCTCATCAGCTCAAGCTTTTCCCTGTCCATTTCAATGAGATGCCTTGCAAACCTTGTCAGCTCAAAATCCTCCTTTTTTATGTTTTTGCTGATTTCAATGAATTTGTTTATTTCTTCTGTCGTCATGTTCATCCTTGCAAGAATTTCAGAAACTTTCTTTCTCAATTCATTGTAGTCATCCGTGTCTTTTTTCAAGGCTTCCCTGTTCACTTCCAAGTCCTTCTGCAGCTCCTCCTCAAACTTGTCTAGTATTTTTCTTTGCAGCTGCGCCTTTAATAGCTTGAACTCGACCAATTCCTTTCCAAAATCTTCTCTGAGGTTTTTTATTACACCAAGATTCTCTTTGAAATTTTTGAGAAACTCATCCTGTAATTTTTTGTTTTCGGTTAATTCTTTTCTTAACGCCTCTAATTCCGCTTTTAAATCAGAAACAATCCTGCTGTTTTCTTCTATATTTTTGTTTATTAAGTCAATTTCCTCTTTTGTTTTCATCAAGTCTTTTATTTTCTGGAGCATTTTCATAAAAAAATTAAGCTTTCTTATAGATATCTACCAAGACCATCTGAGGAGTAGATCCTGATGGAACATAAACACTTTCGGCGTTGAATCTTACATGGTATGCACTGTCACCTACTGTGATTTCACCTTCTAGTCCTGCTCTGTCATCACCTAAAGGATTAAATACACCCGCCATTGACAAAATGAATTCACCTTTAAATGTTCCATATTTTCTTGCTATAAAATCTTCATTCAATTGCCTTACAAGTGGAATATACATAGGTAAGTCCAACTCTTCATAAAAATCAGCATGCTCTTTTCCGGTTTCAAGATCATAAACTTCTAAAATTAAAACATTAGGATTAAGTGTGAGAGGTCTGACTTTTGCATTCACACTTTCGCGTTCTTCTCTTCTTCTGAATAATTGCGGAATGAGTGTATTTCTTATTAAACCTGCTAGACCACCCGAGTTCAATGTTAACGTCATTAAAATAAATGATAAATTAAATACTTTATATTACTTTCTTTTTTAATAGATACCCCCTTAACTTCAAAACAGCCCTTCTCCTGAATTTCTTTATCTCTTCGCAATTCTCCATCTCGCCATAGGTTTTACTGCTTCCCTTAGGAATGAAAATCGGGTCATGCCCGAAACCATAACTACCCCTTATGCTTTCCGCAACTTTTCCTGTTTCCTCACCAAGAAAGCTTGCTGGCTTTTTGTTTGGCTCGCAGTAAGCTACAGCGCTTTTGTAAGCGCATTGCCTGTTTTTAATGCCCTTCATTAATTTTATTATTCCTTCTAAACCGATTCTTTTATGGATGTAGGCAGAGCAAGTGCCTGGAAAATCATTCAATGCCTTGATAAACAATCCAGAGTCTTCAACAACAACGGATTTTTTTAATTTTTTAGAGAGCATTTCTGCCGACTTTCTTGCTATCTCTTCTGGGTTGTCACTTCTCAATTCAGGATAGGCGATATTTATATGACCGACCTTAATTTCTGGCTCCAGAATTTGCTTGAATTCCTTTACTTTGTTTTTGTTGGATGTGATGAAGTTTATTTTCATTTCCCAAACTCCCCAATCACAGGATTCACAACCCTTGCCAAGTCCTTTGCCTTCATCTTTATGCTTTTTGTGTGCTGGCCTGCGTTGAATGCAACAATGTCATTCTCAACAACTGACTTGTCAAAATAAGTTTTCAGGCCAAACAAATTGCCGAATGGCGGCACGCTTCCAATGTTGCAGCCAGTAGCCTGCCGAACTTCTTTTGCATTTGCCAATTCAATTTTTTTGTAAAGTGATAATCTTTGCAGCTTTGCAATATCCAATTCCTTTGCTCCTGAAACAACTGCCTGTATAAAGCCTTCTTCTGTCTTGCAGATCAATGCTTTTGTGCCTTGCTTTAGTTGTGTTCCTCTTACTTCAGCAGCCTCCTTGCTTGTGAAAACCGGCTTGTGCTCAAGCACTTCGTACTCAATTTTCTCTTTATTCAAAACATCCCTTATCTTGCCAAATATGACATTGACTGCTTCCTTTACAAAGTCAAGCTTTATATGCAGCTCCTGCAATTGCTTCTCCGAAGCCTCGTTTGGCGAGCCGTCCATCGGGTTTTCAGCAGCCTTGTTTTTTGGAAAGGCAATCACTTCCCTTATGTCATGAATGCCCTGCATCAAAGCAGCCAATCTGTCAAAGCCCAATCCAAAGCCGGCGTGGCTTGGAGCGCCGTATTTATACGCTTCAAGCAAAAACCCGAATTTTTCCTTTACTTCAGTTTCCGACATTCCAGTTATTTTGAAAGTTCTCATTTGCAGCTCCGGTATGTTGTTTCGCACAGAGCCTGAGAAAAGCTCAGAGCCGTTCATGACAAAATCGTATTGGTAAGAAATGACATTGCCGGGATCCTTTTCCAAGCCTTTCCAGTGTTCTTCCCTTGGCATTGTGAATGGGTTGTGGGCAAAATCCCATTTCTGCTCGTCCTCGTTCCATTCAAACATTGGGAATTCTGTTACAAAGCAAAATCCAAAGTCATCATCTTTTATTAATCCCAATGAATGCGCCAATCTAAGCCTGATTTTTGACATTACATCATTCACAATTTTGGAGTCATCCGCTGCAAAGAGCAGCAAGTCCTTTTCTCTTGCCTTTGTTTTTTCAAGCAATTCCTTCTGCACTTTTTGGGGAAAAAATTTTGCTATATTGCTTTCCAGGCCATTTTTTGTGGCTTTCATCCATGCCAGCCCTTTAGCCCCGTTTTCTTTTGCAAACTCAATCAGCTCATCAATCTGGTTTCTGCTTAATTTTTCCCCGCAGCCCTCTGCATTCAGGACTTTTACAATGCCGTTCTTTTTGATAGCATCAAGAAAAACCTTGAATTCAGAATCTTTAACTATTTCTGTCACTGTGCAGCATTCCATCCCAAACCTTATGTCGGGCTTGTCAGTGCAGAATCTTTCAACAGCATCCTTATAAGCGAGTCTTCTAAAAGGCGTTTTAACGTCCTTGTCAAGAAGCTTTCTGAATACATGCTTTATTAAGCCTTCTGTAAGGTGGAATATGTCATCAGGCTCTGCAAAAGACATCTCCAGGTCAATTTGAGTGTGCTCTGGCTGCCTGTCTGCCCTTAAGTCCTCGTCTCTTAAGCATCTTGCTATCTGGTAATATTTGTCAAATCCTGCAATCATCAGAATCTGCTTGTAGATTTGAGGAGACTGCGGCAAGGAGTAAAACCTGCCAGGATGAATCCTGCTCGGCACAAGATAGTCTCTTGCGCCTTCGGGAGTTGTCTTAATCAGCATCGGAGTTTCTATCTCAACAAAGCCCTGCTGGTTTAGGTATTCCCTGACTTCTGCTGCCAAAGCATGCCTGAAAATAAGCTGCTTCTGCATTTTAGGCCTTCTCAAGTCAAGATACCTGTACTTCAATCTCATTTCTTCGGAAGCTTCAATTCTGTCTTCAATTTCAATAGAAGGAGTTTGCGCCTCATTAACGCTGATAATTCCGCTTATCAGTACTTCTATTTTTCCTGTTGGCATCTTCTCATTTTCCATTCCCTTGGGCCTTTTTCTTACAGCGCCTTCAACAACTATCACATCTTCCCTGCCGAATTTTTCAGCCGACTTGTGCGATTCAATGTTATGTGAAGGGTCAAACACAACTTGGGTTATTCCATACCTGTCCCTTAGGTCAATGAAAATAACCCCTCCATGGTCTCTTCTTGTAGAGCACCAGCCTGCAAGAACCACCTTTTTATTGATGTCCTTGTCATCCAATTCTCCGCAAGTATGCGTTCTTTTCATAACTAAAAGGGTTTATAGAAGGTATTTAAAATTATTGTTAAGAATTTTTAAAAACGTGAAGTCAATTTCCCCCTTTCATCTCAATATCATACATCACTTCTTCAAGTTTCTTTAAATTCCATTTTATTGAATCCGATTTCTTTCTCAATCCACCATTCCTCAAATGCAGCTTCAGGAATTCTCCGTAAATGCCATGCACCAGTTCCTTGATTCTTGCAGCTTCATCAAACTTTTTGTGTATGACATCATAAATGGCTTTCCTGACAAGCTCGCCTGTCAAGTCGCAAAGCCCGCTTAAATAATCCTCAGCAGAGACGCCAAGGCTTGCTCTTGTCGGGATTCTTTTATTTTTTACAAATTCGTAGAAAGCAATTGCCTCAACATACTCCTGAAAAGCGACAGAATTGATGTTGGTGTCAGTTATAATGTTTATTTTTTTCAGTTTTGTGCTCTTTTCCTTTATTGTTTTAATTACGGGAGATGCTGTTTTTAGGTCGTCCCTCTGCGCAGCATATATTATTTGCTTTGATAATGAGATGATTTCTCTTGAAAGCTGGATTATCTCTTCTCTTTTGGCATCCAGCCTGTGCATTTCCTGCCTTATTTGATTGAACTCGCTTTTGTTCAGCATGACGACTAATCTATCTGCCTTGTTTATAAATATTTCCGAAAAATTTAAATAGCTGGTTTAGAGTTAAAACCCTTATGGCTACTCCTTTCAGGCAGGTGATAGAATTTTTTGACAGCATAGGCTTATTTGATGTTGTTCTGCCTTTCCTGCTCGTCTTTACCATTGTTTTTGCCATACTTGAAAAGACAAAGGTGCTTGGCACAGAGGATATAGACGGCAAGAAATACACCAAAAAGAACCTTAATGCAATAACCGCATTTGTCATAGGGTTTTTGGTTGTTGCCTCATCGCAATTAGTTGAAATAATAACAAAGGTTTCCGCAAATGCTGTAGTTGTTTTGTTCCTTTCAGTCCTGTTCCTGCTTTTGGTCGGCTCTTTCTACAAGGAAGGCGAGGCTGTGTTCCTTGAAGGGGGCTGGAAGATAGTGTTTATGGTCATAGTTTTCATTGCAATAATCGGCATTTTCCTTGATGCTATTAAAAGCCCTGACGGAAGGACATGGCTCGAGAGGCTGGGAGACTTCACCGGCTCAGGCGGAGATGAGTTGGCAGGCTCCATTATCCTGCTGGCTTTGATAGTCTTGTTTGTTGTATATGCTATGAAAGAGCCCTCAAAAGAGGCAAAGCAGTCATAAAATTTATATACTAATGTTAAAATAAATAAAATTTGTATTAAAGAGGTGCAAAAATGGCTTCTGAAGCCTTACAGCTTGAAGGTTTCGTCAGGGTATTGGAGAGGTGGGGCTTAATAGATGTAATGCTGCCATTCCTGTTGATATTTGTGATTGTTTATGCAATATTGCAGAAAACAAAAATCTTGGGGGATGGCAAGAAAAACCTTAATGCTGTTGTTGCAATTGTTGTTGGCCTGCTTGTTGTCATACCTCATGTTACTGGAAGGTTTCCAAGCAACTCAGATCCTGTGCTTATTATAAATGACGCATTGCCTCAGCTTTCAATTGTGCTTGTTGCAGTTATCTTTCTTTTGATATTGATTGGGGTGTTTGGTCAGGAATATGTTTTCCTTGGGGTGTCAATGCCGGGATGGATAACCCTAATCTCATTAATCGTTGTAGTTCTGATATTTGGCGGCTCAGCAGGATGGTGGGATTCTGGTTTTGGCCGAACGCTGGAAGACTTTTTCGGAACAGAGGGAGTGGCTGTTTTTATCATGCTTGTTGTTTTCGGACTGATAATCGCATGGATCACCAGCGATTCAAAGGAGAAGGAAGACAGGACAATACTCAACAGGCTGGGCATGGATTTCAGCAAACTTTTTGGGAAGAAATAGTTGATGTAATACGATGGCAACATTCTTGGATGTGACTGGACTGCAGTATTTCTCAAGCGTTTTTGTCTTTATTTTTGTCTGGCTTGTTGTTTATGCCATATTGCTGTGGACAAAGGTTTTAGGCGAGAACAAGTTTGTCCACGTGCTTATAGGGCTTCTGCTTGCGGTATTTGTGCTCATAAGCCCTATTGCGACAAATATTGTTGCGGATATCGCCCCGTTCATTGCGGTTGTGCTGTTGTTCATCGTTTTAATATCGGTTGCTTCTACAATGCTCGGCGCAAACATTGACTCATTTCCTGCGCTGAAAGGCATATTCCTGGTTTTTATCATAATCATAATAGTCATTGCAGCAGGCGTAAAGATAAGGGAGCAGCTCAATGTTCCGTCAGAAGCCCAAAAAGACCTTTCAAGGACGGTAAACCTCATTTTCCATCCAACCTTTCTCGGCACAGTATTGATATTTGCAATAGCTGTTTTTGCTATTGCTTTGCTTGCTTCAAGAGGGTAATTTAAAATAGCTTATTTCTTCTGCTGTGATGTATCTTTATACCCCTTTGTCATCCTGTCCAGTTTATTTACACTCTCTGTCAATGTTGGAAGCACTTTCTGGAATACCTTTTCCATTGCCTTGACTTCTGTGCCGACATCAACAATGTTTTGGTCATAAGCGGAAATCTTGCTCATAATGCTTTTTGTCAACGAGTCAATGCTCATCCTCAAGTCAAGAATCTGCTGCTCAATCTTCGCTATCCTGTTTTCGCTGTTTTCCTTCCACTCAATGACTTTCCTTATGTCTTTTGCAAGCTCTTCCCATTTCTCATCAATAATGGCTTCTGCAACTTCTTGTATCCTCTCCTCATCTATGGAAGCAGGAGGCTGTATTTCCTTTGGAGCCTGAAAGCTCTGGAATGACTGCTGCTGGTAAGGCTGCTGCTCATAAGAGCCATAATCCTGCATTCCAGTTTCAGGCTGCTCAGGCGTTGCCTCAAAGCCGCCGCTTAAGCCGGCTTGGTTGATTGCGTCAAATATCTGGTTTGTATTATAGCCCTGGCTTTGCAGAGTCTGGACAATCTGGTTGTTGGTATAGCCTTGCTGCTTCATCATAAGGACCTGCTCGATAGGCGATGGCGGAGCCTGCGGAGCAGCTTGCATCTCAGGAGATGGCATTGGCATGTCTAAAGGTTCCTCTTTCCTCTTCTTTCCAAACTTAAAGAAAGCCATCAATGCACCTCTCTTTTAGAATAATACTTTCAACAAACATATTTAAAGCTTTCTATTGCTGTTTTTCTCAAGAACTTCATTGATGATCTGCTCCACTTCATTTTGAGTCACAAATTTGACAGGGTTCCACAAGTTTATGTATTTTTCAAGCACCTTGACTTCTTCCTTTCTTGCGGCTGTCTGAAGCTCTCTTATCACAAGAAGCAGCTTGTCCCTTATTTCTTGCGATTCTTTCCTGATTTCGCTGATGTCAGAAGCCAATGTCTTTATCTCGGCTGAGAAGTGCTTGTTCTTCGCTATCATATTCTCTTCAGTCACTTGAAAGAACCTTCTTAGGTTTGTAAAGCCCTCTTCAAGAAGCCTTAATCGCCTGCTCAGCGTGTTTATGTCAGTTGTCATGCCGCTCAAGTCAGGGCTTTCAGGCTGCTGTGCATGCCCAAATTTCAGTATTCCCTCATGCTTTTTGGGAGGAGGCGGCAAAGCTGTTTCTTGCAATGGCATTTTACTGATTTTTATATTGATAATTATTTAAACTTTGTTATTTATTGCAGCGATTTTTCTGTCAAATCAAAAGCCTTAAATACAAGTATATTATAAAATAATATAACCTGTAGAAAATAATATAAAATATATATTATAATATAAAGGTTTTGCTGATGAAAAAGCCCATAAGCGCCACAATTGATGAAGAGCTAATCAATTGGATTGAGAAAGAGGCTAGTGACACTAAAAAATACAGGAACAAATCCCATCTGATAGAGGTTGCGATAGAAATGCTCAAGGCAAATAAAAAATAGACAATATGGTTAAACATTAAATAAAACTCATTAACGAAAAAATCCATTAAAATAAAATAAAAAACAAAACTTGAAAATGGCGCTGTTCGGAGAAACAAAAAAGCCCTTCACTTATGACATTTTGAGGGAAGGCGAGGAGATAATTCTTATGATTGACATGGAGCAGTACCCCCAAATACCTTCTCTTGAAGATGACCCTGTGTGCATGTCAAGGACTATTGATATTCTTGTAGAGGCAGGAGTTGTGACAAAAATAGTCTATGCCCAAAAAAGAAACTATGAGTATGATTACAGCCAGACATTGATGATTCAGGAGATAGCAAAGCTCTACTCCCAATTAACAAAAAGAAGGGACTTGTTCGGATATGGAAATATGCTGGCAGAGCCAAAATGCACAAGATGGGCTGCGCAATGGTATTCAAACATACAGAACATTACAGCTGATTTGCTGAAAAGGGACCCTATAGGGGCTTATGTTGAGCTGAAAAGAACTGTGAGGGATGAAAGAATAAGAATTGACAAGTCAGTTGATCAAAGTTATGCAAACTGCTCACAGAAATACATTGCGGTCCTGCAGTACCTGATGTCCCTGATGGAAAAAACAAAGCTGATAGACTCTGCGAAGCAGTACATACAGGGATACAAGCTTAATGAGCGCTCTGTTTACAGGAAGATATTCTCGCCTGACATAAGGCCTGACTTTATGTTCACCAAGCTCATGGCAGCTTTTCCCGCTGACGGCGAAGAGATTGACAGCTACGAGGTTGACAAGAACACAGAAGTAACCATTTTTGAATTGCCTGACAATGTGCAGTATTTGTACCACTTAATACCTCCTGAATTCAAGCTCAGCGAGGAGAAGTATGAGATTCTTGACACTGCAAGGAAGATAATGGCAGAGCACAAGCCAACAAGGCAGGAGTTTATTGACCCTGAAAGAATGAGGCAAGTGTTCTACAACATAGGCTCTGACTTGATTGAGGAGCTTGTCAATTACAGAAACCTGAGATTGACCTCAGCAGAGATAGATGAAATGACCAAAATATTGGTAAGGTACACGGTTGGATTTGGCTTGATTGAGGTGCTTTTGCAGGATGAGAAGGTGCAGGATATAACAATAAATTCGCCATTGGGAGAGACTCCAATGTTCATTGTGCATCAGGATTATGCCGACTGCAGGACAAACATTCTGCCGACAACTCCAGAGGCTGATTCATGGGCTTCGAAGCTAAGGCTTATTTCAGGAAGGCCTCTTGATGAAGCCAATCCAATCCTTGACACAGAGCTGAGCATTCCAGGGGCTAATTCAAGGATTGCAGTTGTTGCCCCTCCCTTAAATCCAACAGGGCTGGCATTCTCATTCAGAAGGCATCGCGACAAGCCATGGACGCTGCCTTTGTTCATCCAAAACAAGATGCTCAATCCATTGGCAGCAGGCATATTGAGCTTTTTGATTGACGGCTCAAGGTCGATGCTTATAGCAGGAACAAGAAGCGCGGGAAAAACAAGCCTGCTGGGAGCTGTTTTAGTCGAGCTGATGAGGAAGTACAGGGTTATCACCATAGAGGACACTTTAGAATTGCCTACAAGCTCATTGAGAAAGCTTGGCTACAACATCCAGTCAATGAAAGTGGCTGCTGCATTGACAAAAGGCACAAGCGAGGTGCCTGCTGATGAAGGCATAAGGACAACATTAAGGATGGGTGATTCTGCATTGATAATTGGAGAAATAAGGAGCAAGGAGGCCTTGGCTTTGTATGAGGCAATGCGTGTCGGAGCATTGGCAAATGTGGTAGCCGGCACAATTCACGGAGACTCCCCTTATGGAGTTTTTGACAGGGTTGTAAATGATCTGCAGGTGCCAAGAACAAGCTTCAAGGCGACAGACATTGTTGTTGTGGCAAATCCTGTAAGAAGCGCAGACGGGCTGCATAGATGGAGGAGAATAACGCAAATAACAGAAGTGAGAAAGCACTGGGAGCAGGATCCTTTGGTTGAGAAGGGCTTTGTGGACTTGATGAAATACGACTCAAAAAAGGATGAATTGCAGACAAGCGAGGACCTGATTAACGGCGACTCTGAAATTCTTAAAGCAATAGCAGGCAATGTGAAGGAATGGGCAGGCAACTGGGATGCTGTGTGGGACAATATAATGTTAAGAGCCAAGATAAAGGAAGCGCTTGTCGATTTCGCCGGCAAAACAAGCAACCCAAGCCTGCTTGAAGCTGATTTCGTTATACAAAGCAACGACCAGTTCCATAAAATATCTGAAAGGATAAAAGATGAAATTGGAACGCTTGACTCAAAAAGAATCTTTTTTGACTGGAACGAGTGGCTCAAGAGGCATGTAAAAAAAATGGATTTTCACAGCAGGATGTAGAAAATGAAAAAGGTAACCTATTTATTAATTTTTGAATGAATAAATAGGCGAGGCTGGATCGATTGAAAGGGAGCGGAAGCCGAGCACAAATTTATGTGCGAAGCACGGATTGAAAATATAGAGAATTTTGAAATATATCAATTTTGTCAAAATTCTCTAAGAGAACTTTGAATGAAATTACAAAAATAATGAATCATTCAAAGTTCTCTATAACTTAAATAAATTCAACAAAAAAGAGGTGAAAGAAGTATTCTTATAGTATGCCAAGGGAGATAGACAAGCAGAAATTGCTGGACTTGATGGAAATTTACAAGAAGCACCTGGAGAAAGAGCTGGGAGCCAAGCTGGAGGAGCAGCCGCAAAAGCCGACAACAAAAGAGTACCAGGAGTTCAAGGCAGATTTTCTTCCAAAGCACATGACTTTGTACGAGAAGCTGTGCAACCTGAGCGAAAAGCTGCTGAAGATAAAGCCCGACCCAAAAAGGGAAGCTGAGCTGCAGGAAGCGATTGGCATAACGCATCTTAACATAACTCCGGCAGGAGCGGTATCTTTTTCATTCTTAATGCCGATTGTAGCGGCAGTGTTCGGCTCATTATTCGCATTTGTGGTTTTTCAGTCGATGTTCTTTGTTTTGCTGTTTGTCATAGGCGCCGCATCAATGATAAAGCCTCTTGGAAAGGCTCCTGAGTTTATCGCCAACAACTGGCGCCTTAAGGCAAGCAACCAGATGGTGCTGTCAATTTTTTACACTGTGACTTACATGAGGCACACATCAAACCTGGAAAAGGCAATTGAATTTGCTTCGCAGCATTTGGCGCCCCCATTGGCGCTTGACTTGAAAAAAGTGCTTTGGGATGTTGAAACTGAAAAATACTCTTCGGTAAAAGAATCGCTTGACATATACCTTGAAACATGGAAGAAGTGGAACATTGAGTTTATCGAGGCATTTCACTTGATTGAGAGTTCTTTGTATGAGGGGGATGAATCAAGAAGGTTAAATGCCCTTGACAAGTCTTTGGACGTGATACTTGACGAAACATATGAAAAAATGCTGCATTACGCCCATAATCTTCAAAACCCCATTACAATGCTGCACATGCTTGGAATCATCCTTCCAATTTTAGGGCTTGTAATCCTGCCGTTGGTTGTCAGCTTTATGGAAAACGTAAGATGGTACCACCTTGCTGTCATTTACAACATAATGTTGACTGTTATAGTGTATTACCTTGGCAAAAATATTCTTTCAAAAAGGCCGACTGGATACGGAGATACAGATATTGCCGAGGAAAATCCTGAGCTTAAAAAATACAGGAATGTTTTGCTTAAAATTGGAAACAGCGAAATGCAAATAAGCCCGTTTGTTTTCAGCGTTTTTATTGGAGTTTTTCTATTTCTGATAGGACTAAGCCCATTGATATTTCATGCAATCGGAATTCCTGATTTTGGGTTTGGCGCAGAAGACTTGACAACATCATGCGGGCAGAAATACTGCTTTTTGGAATACAGGATAGACGCTGCATCAAATCAGGAAATAGGGCCTTATGGCTTAGGCGCTGCTGTAGCAAGCCTGTTCATTCCGTTAAGCTTTGGCATTTCAATTGGATTGTACTACAGGCTTAAATCCAAGAATGTCATAAAGATTAGGGAAAAAGCCAAGCAGCTGGAACTGGAGTTTGCAAATGCCTTATTCCAGCTTGGCAACAGGCTGGGGGACAACCTGCCTGTTGAGATTGCAGTCGGGAAAGTGGCGAGTGTCATGGAAGGCACAGTTTCAGGCAATTTTTTTCAGTTGGTAAGCCTGAATATCAGAAGCCTTGGAATGGGCATTGAAAAGGCAATATTTGATCCTTTGCACGGCGCTTTAGTCTCGTTTCCGAGCAATCTGATTGAAAGCTCGATGAAAGTCTTGACACAAACAATAAAAAAAGG
>JACPTD010000090.1 GCA_016192955.1 Candidatus Woesearchaeota archaeon
AAAGTAGAGGAGCTGCTTGCAGAGATCGCGAAAAATAACCTTGCTGCTTATGGGTTAAAAGAGACAGAGAGCGCGTCATTAATGGGCGCAGTGAAAGAGCTGCTGATTACAGACAGCTTCATACAAAAGTCAAGAAGCGAAAATTTTTATAATAGGGTTGAAGATATCATGAAGGTAGTTGACAAAACAAAAGGCGAAGTTGAGATTATAAGCTCAGAGCATGAAGGCGGCAAAAGGCTTGATGGATTGGGAGGAATTGCTGCGATTTTGAGGTTTAAGATGAGGTATTGAAAAAGTTTAAATGTATTGATGGTCTATAAAAAAGAGGTGCGTAATGGCTTACATTGATTCCATTCTAAAAGAGAGCAGAGTATTTTATCCAAGCCATGAGTTTAGCAGAAATGCCCATATCAAAAGCATGGCTGAATATTCCAAGATTTACAAGAAATCAATTGAGAAGCCTGAAGCGTTTTGGGCAGAGAAGGCTGAGCAGCTTGAGTGGTTCAGGAAATGGGACATTGTGCTTAGAAATGACATGGGTTTTTTCAAGTGGTTTGAAGGCGGCTACCTCAATGCCTGCTATAATTGCCTGGACAGGATTATAAAATCAGGAAAAAGGGATAAAATAGCTTTTATTTGGGAGCCTGAAACAGGAGAAAGTGAAAAATACACTTACGGGCAATTGCTGAAAGAGGTCTGCAAGTTTGCAAATGCGCTCAAAAAATCAGGCATAAAGAAGGGAGATGTTGTTGAGATGTACCTGCCAATGATTCCAGAGCTTCCCATTTCGATGCTTGCATGCGCGAGGATCGGATCAATTCATTCTGTTGTTTTTGCTGGCTTCAGTTCAGACGCATTAAAGGACAGGGTTCAGGATTCAAAAGCCGAGTTATTGATTACAGCAGACGGCAGCTTTAGGAATGGGAAAATAATTCCGCTAAAGGACAATGCTGATGCTGCATTGAAAGACTGCCCTACAATCAGGAAGGTTATTGTTGTTAAAAGGGCTAATAATAAAGTTGAAATGACAAATGAAAGAGATTATTGGTGGCACGAATTGATTGGCAGTAAAGATGTAAGCGATGTTTGCGAGCCTGAAAGCATGCACTCAGAAGATTCCTTGTTTATTCTTTATACAAGCGGCACAACAGGCAAGTCAAAAGGCATTCTGCATACGCAAGCAGGCTACTTGCTTTTTGCTTACCAAACTTTTAAATGGATTTTTGACGTAAAGGAAAATGACATTTATTTCTGCACAGCAGACATTGGGTGGATAACAGGCCATTCTTATATTGTTTATGGGCCATTGTCAAATGGCGCAACTGTTGTCATGTATGAAGGCTCGCCAACATTTCCAAAGCCTGACAGGTTTTGGCGCATAATTGAGAAGCACAAAGCCACTATTTTTTACACTGCCCCGACTGCTATAAGGGCGCTGGCAAAAGAAGGTGATGATTTGCCAAATAATTGCAATTTAAACAGCCTGAGATTGCTAGGCACTGTTGGCGAGCCTATAAATCCAGAAGCGTGGATGTGGTATTACAATGTGGTTGGAAAGAAGAGATGCCCGATAGTTGATACATGGTGGCAGACAGAAACAGGAGGGATATTAATAACGCCATTGCCAGGAGCAACTCCATTAAAGCCAGGCTCTGCAGCAAAGCCGTTTTTTGGCATAGTCGCGGATGTGCTAAGAGAGGATGGGAGCAAAGCAAATGCTAATGAAGGAGGTTATTTAGTAATTAAGAATCCGTGGCCTGGGATGCTGAGAACAATATGGAATGATCCGCAAAGGTACAGGCACACTTATTTTGAAAAATTTGGGGTTTACCTAACGGGCGACAGCGCGAAGATTGATGAAGACGGCTATTTCTGGATTATGGGCAGGATTGATGATGTGATAAAGGTTGCTGGGCACAGGATTGGAAGCGCAGAGGTTGAAAGTTCTCTGGTAAGCCATGAAGCTGTTGCAGAGGCTGCTGTTGCCTCTTTCCCGCATGAAATAAAGGGCCAAGCCATTTATGCTTTTGTTGTCTTGAAGAAAAATTTTAAAAAAAGCGAGGAGCTTAAAGAAAAACTCAAGCAGCATGTTGCCCAGCATGTGGGACCGATTGCAAAGCCCGACAAAATACAATTTGCAGATGATTTGCCAAAAACAAGAAGCGGCAAGATAATGAGGAGAATCCTAAAGGCAATCGCAGAGGGAAGCAAGGGCTATGGCAACATAATGACGCTTGCAGAGCCAAGCATTGTCGAGGCTCTGGCTAAAAACAGAGTGGCATAATTTTAATTTCCAAAACATTTAAATATTAGTTCTTTATATAGTGTAATAACTAACCAGTTAATATAACTGATTACCATTTTGTGATGAAATTACTACTAACTGATAAAAAATAATAACATTTTAATAGTAGTACTTTTTATCCCCTGAATAATAATAAAAGGGGGGTGTGTTTAAATGATAGTTAAAGAAGAATTTTTGAGCAAACTAAGAAGGTTCTTTTCATTGAACCTGTATGAAGTTAAAATCTGGACTGCTCTTCTCAGCAGGGGAGTTTCAACAGCAGGAGAGTTGAGCGACATAGCAAACGTTCCAAGGTCAAGAAGCTATGAT
>JACPTD010000096.1 GCA_016192955.1 Candidatus Woesearchaeota archaeon
ATTAGCTCCAAGATTGGAGATTATTGGAAAGGGTTACAGAAATAGTCCAATTGAATTTATGCTTCCCAGATTGAGCAGATGGGTAACAGCCATAGTGAACATCACGAGGATGATTAAAATGAGCTTAAGTTAAGGGTCTCTATCAGAATCTTCAAAAACCTTATAAACTTCAAAATTCTCTATATGAAATCAAAACATTTTTTAATTTTAACATTAATTTTTATCATAAGTTGTAATCAACAACAAACGCAAATTGAAACAACTGGAGTGGTAAACATGAAATTAACAAGCACTGCATTTACACACAATGGGGCTATACCTTCTGAATACACTTGCGATGGCTATGATTTAAGCCCTCCATTGAGCATTGGCGATGTTCCTGCAAACGCAAAAAGCCTAGCCTTGATTATGGATGATCCTGATGCGCCTGTCGGCACTTGGGACCATTGGGTTGTGTTTAACATTCCAACAACAACAAAAGAGATATCAAAAGGAACCGAGCCAAAAGGCGTTGCTGGCAGAAACAGCTGGGGCAGGACTGGTTATGGTGGTCCTTGCCCGCCATCTGGAACGCACAGGTATTTCTTCAAGCTATATGCGCTTGACACGACATTAAATCTTCCAGAAGGCTCTGCAAAAAAGGAATTGGAGAAAGCAATGCAGGGGCATATTGTTGCTCAAGCACATTTTATGGGAACATATAAGAGGAGGTAGCCAAATAAGGCAATATTATTCTAAGTGGTAAGTCTTTGTTTTTCCCATAAAAGCACTGGACATTTCTGGCTAAACTATTTAAACTATACTCCATTGTTTTCATATATGGCACCAAAATATTTAAATATAAGCGGCTCTTTGAAAATACACTACATATAGTATATTGACGGCATCTGACACACAACATATTGTGTTTTCGGTTCAGTAGTAAAAAGCGTAAAACTGCAAAAGAGGAATAAGAATGGAGTCAAAAATTTCTAGGATAAGGAAAAGGGACGGAACAATAGTGGGATTTGACCAAGGCAAGATAACAGCAGCTATTTTCAAGGCTGCCCAGTCAGTAGGGGGAAAGGACAGGAAGCATGCCCAGATGTTAAGCGACAAGGTGGCAAAAGAGCTTGAAAATATCGGGAATGTTCCGTCAGTTGAGCAGATACAGGATATAGTGGAAAAAGCGCTGATTGAAGAGGGGCATGCGGCAACAGCAAAAGCTTACATTCTTTACAGGCAGCAAAGGGCAGCAATAAGAAAGGAGAAGCAGCTGGTATTGGAAAAAGAGGACATTGATGAAGTTGACAAAAGGTTTGATGTAAATGCATTAAGGGTTCTAAAGGCAAGGTACCTGAGAAAGGATTCAACAGGCAAGCTGACTGAAACGCCAAAGCAGCTATTTACAAGAGTTGCCGTGCATGCAGCTTTGCCAGACCTGTTCTATGATACAAGATTATTTGACATAAGCTCGCAGCAGCCAGTCAATATGATTGAGGACTTCAAGCCAGCTGTGCATGAAGAGCAGCACGGGATTGGCATGTACAAGCTTAACAGATACCATCTTGAGGCATTGAAAAGGATGTACGACAGGTTCAACAGAAACAAGCAGATGAAAGTCACGTGGAGCAAATTTTTTGACATGATAAAGAAAGGCGAGCTCGACAGCTATCAATCAAGCATTGATGAGCTTTACAATTTGATGACAAAAAAGTTGTTTATGCCAAACACGCCAGCTATAGCTAATTTTGGGAATCCTTTGGGGATGGGCAGCGCTTGTTTTCATCCAAACCAGCCAATAATGACTGCAAATGGCCCTAAGGAGATCAAAGATGTTAATGTCGGAGATTTTGTATTAACTCATAAGGGGAGGTTTAGAAGAGTTGATAAAGTGCATATCAGAAATACAAGCTCTTTGTACAAAGTAAGCTGCAGCAAGCTTCCAAAACCTTCTATGCTTGTGACAGAAGAGCATCCTATATTAAGCTATAAGGATGATAAGATTCAGTGGATGCAGCTTAACATGCTTAATGAAGGGGATTATGTAGCTTTAGCCTATCCAAAAGAAGTAGAAGATGTTGAAGCAATTGAGGTTAGCAGCTTCGTACAAAATGTAAAAGTAAACGAAAAGGGCGAATGTGCTTATGAGTACAAAGGAGGAAAATTCAACGCTTTTGTGCACACTACAAAGCCTGTAAGAAATACTATTCCTGTTGATTACGAGCTTATGAAGTTATTTGGATATTATCTTTCGGAAGGCTCAATTGCCGATAGTGATTGCTTAAGATTTACTTTTTCGAATGATGAAGAAGTTTATTGCAACGATGTTATCTCGATAGTAGAAAAGAAATTCGGAGTTTCAGCAAGAATAGAAAGAACAAATAAAGAGACAAGGAAATGGCTTTCATTAAGATTCCATTCCACGATATTGGCCAGATTTTTTGAAAATATCTTGGGCAAAGGCTTCAGCAAAAAGCAAATTCCTCAATGGATTTTAAAATTGCCGCAGGATAAGCAAAAAGGGCTAATGGCTGGCATTATAAGGGGTGATGGCACTATATTCAAAAACTCCAATAAGACAAATGCAAGGCTTGTTATGTGCAATCAAAATGCAGTCTATGCTTTCTGGCAGATGGCTATGCGCTGCGGAGTTTTCCCTGCTTTGGGGAAAGAATCAATGCCAAAGCTTGGAACAACACAGCCATACAGATGCACAATAAGCGGAGAAAACGGGCTTTTGCTTATTAATGAGCTATTTGACAGGCAAGAAGTTGATAGCGGCTACAAGCCAAATACGATTGTTGCAGATGGAATAACTTTCACAGAAATAGATGAAATATCAAAGATCGATTATTTTGGATCTGTGTATAACCTTGAAGTGGAAGAAGACCATTCTTATGTTGCAAATATGGTGTCTGTCCATAATTGCTTTGTATTAGATGTTCCAGACTCTATAGAAGGCATAATGGAAACACTCAAGAATACGGCAGTTGTATTCAAGGCAGGAGGCGGAATGGGCTACAATTTCTCAAAGCTAAGACCAGAAGGCGATTTTGTAAGCTCAACAGGCGGAGTTGCTTCCGGGCCATTAAGCTTTATGAGATTGTTTGACACAATGACAGAGGTGATAAAGCAGGGCGGCATTAGGAGCGGGGCAAACATGGGAATCCTTAACAGCAACCATCCCGACATTGAAAAGTTTATCACCGCAAAAGACGGGAATAAATCTCTGCGAAATTTTAACATAAGCGTATTGATTATGCCGGATTTCTGGGAGCATTATGAGAACAACACTCCTTATCCTCTAGTCAATCCAAAGGACGGAACTATTGTGAAAACAGTCAACCCAAGGGTTTTATTTGACAAGATAGTGTACCAAGCCTGGGAATCTGCAGAGCCTGGCGTTATTTTTTTCGACAAAGTGAACGAGTACAATCCGTTTTATGAGCACCTTGGACCGATTGTGACGACAAATCCTTGCGTTGCAGGAGATACTTTAGTATCAACTGAGAATGGTTTGGAGAGAATAGATTCAATGAAAACAAAAAGTATAATTGTTGACGTAAGGACAGAAACGACAGCCAAAAACTTATTGATGCTACAGAAAGGATGTAAAAAAGTTGAAGCAATGCAGGTTGTCAAAACAGGCATAAAAGATGCTTATAGGCTTACAACAAAATCAGGCTATGAACTTATTGCAACAGCAGACCACAAGGTGCTTACTGACAATGGCTGGAAAGAGATAAGAGAATTAACAGAACATGATTCTGTACTTTTGCAGTCAGGACAAGGCAATTTTAACAAGAACCCTGAAATTCCATTTGAGGTAAATAACTTTATAATAGGAGAAAATGGAAGAAATTACAAATTAAATCTGCCAGCAGAATGGAGCAAAGAACTTGGACTAGTTCTTGGATGGCTAACTGGAGATGGTTGGATAAGCGAAAAGTATAACTCAATGGGCTTTGTTTTTGCTCCAGAGGACAGTGAAATTAAAAATATAATAAAGCCAATTCTAGAGAGGTATTTCAATAGAAAAATAGAAGAACAAAAATACGAAAATGGATGTGTTCAGATAAGAAGTGCAAGCAAATATGTGATTGAATATTTTAAGAAAATAGGGGTCAGCGAAAACAGGAGTGTGCCCTTTTCATTGTTCACTGCAACTGAAGATTCAGTTGTTGGTTTCTTGCAAGGCCTTTTTGGTGCTGATGGCTCAATAGGATTAGGTAGAGAAAGCAGAAATTACATAAGGCTAAATTCAAGTTCTATAAAGCTATTGAAAGACGTTCAGTTACTCTTGTTAAACTTAGGCATAAGAGGTTCTATATATGACCGTTCTACAAAACCGAAAGAATTTAAATATACAAATACCAAAGGAGAGCTTATAATTTACAGAACATCTGGCACAAACTATGAACTGAATATAAGCAAAGAAAACATTCCGAGGTTCATAGAAAAGATAGGATTTATGCATAGTAAATTTAAAGAAAAGGCATCGAAGCTAAATAAATTCCAGTTTTACGAAGAACATTTCCTTGATAGTATAAATTTTATAGAATATATCGGCAAAAAAGAAGTTTACGACATAACAGAGCGATCAACACACTCATTCATAGCAAATGGAATAATTGTGCATAATTGCGGAGAGGTATTACTTTATCCAAACGAGCCGTGCAATCTTGGCTCAATAAATGTATGGGCGTTTGCAAAACAGGATGAAGAAGGCAACACCTATGTTGACTGGGTCTCTTTAAAAGATGTTGTAAGAAGCTGCACAAGGTTTCTTGACAATGTCATTGATGTGAACAATTTCCCATTGAAAGCGATTGAAGAGATGAGCCTGGCAACAAGAAAAATCGGCTTAGGGGTCATGGGTGTTGGCGACCTTCTTTATGAATTAAGATTGCCTTATGATTCAGAGGAAGGCAGAAAGTTCATGGAGCAGCTGATGGAGTTCATTGCTTACTGGAGCAAGGCTGAAAGCATTGAATTGGCAAAGGCAAGAGGAAACCTTCCTTATTACAGCAAAAGCTTCTACAAGGAAGGAAAGCTTCCAATAAGAGGCGCATATTTAAGGAATGAATGGCACTTTGACTGGGATAAGATGGGCATGGACATAAAAAAATACGGCATTAGAAATGGCTACACAACGATAATTGCGCCTACTGGAAGCATCTCAATGATTGCAGGCTGCAGCTCTGGAATGGAGCCAGTCTATTCTCTTGTGTTTGAGAAAAATGTGAAGGTGGGAAGCTTTTATTATGTGGATCCTGCAGCGGAAAAAGTATTAAGGGAAGAAGGCTTGTTGAATGACAAGCTAATGGAAGATATTAATCAGCACAAAGGAAGCATCCAAAGAATTGAGTACGTGCCTGAAAGGATAAGAAAAGCCCTTGTAACTGCAATGGACATAACGCCAGAAGAGCACATAATGGCATTGGCTTCTTTCCAAAAATGGGTCGATTCCAGCATTTCAAAGACAAACAATTTTCCTGCTGACGCAACTCTGGAGCATATGAGAGACAGCTATATACTTGCTTACAAGCTCGGCTGCAAAGATGTTACTGTTTTCAGGGACAGCAGCATAAAGGACCAGGTTTTAGTGGCTCCAAAGGCAAAAGAGAAAAAAGATGATGAAAGCAAAATTGATGCCAAGCCTGAGATGAAAAAAATTTTAAAGGAGTCTGAAACAGGCTTGGTATTCGCAAACGGCAATGGAGATGCCGCAAAGCCCATGACAAAACAAGCAATAAAAAATTGCCCAGAGTGCGGCGCAAAGGTCGAATTAAAGGAAGGGTGTTTGCACTGCCCAAGCTGCGGCTGGGGCCTTTGCATGTGATTTGATTCTTTGCTTTTTTATTTTTAATTCTAACTTCCAAAAAAGGGATGAAATCTTGTTGGATATTGTAGCCAATAGAAATAGTTATCAAATTTTAAAATGGTTTTAACAAAAATAAGCAAGCCAATCAATGTAAGAGGGGACAACAGCAAGGAAAGCCTTGGGTTGGTGCACGTGGTTACAGGCGATGGCAAGGGCAAGACAACCTCTTCATTGGGAATTGCATTAAGGGCGATTGGAAACAACTTAAGAGTCTGTATGATCCAATTTTTGAAAAGCGGGTTTACAGGCGAGCTGTATTCCGCGAAAAAACTCGGGTTTGAGATTGAGCAGTTTGGGATTGATGCGCTGAAGGAAAAGCAAAAGCACCTTCAGGAATTTGCTGACAGGACAGGCGCTTTCGTATTCCAGCCCGATATAAAAGAGAAAGACGCTGCAATGCAGGGCTGGGAGCACGCAAAAAATATGATTAAAAGCGGCAGCTATGATGTTGTCATTCTTGACGAGATAAACTGCGTTTTGGAGAAAGGATTGATTCCATTAAATGAGGTTCTGGAAATTGTGAAAGGGCATGGAAATGTTGAGCTGATCTTCACAGGAAGGGACTCTCCAAAAGAACTGATGGAAGCAGCTGACTATGTCAATGTCATCCAAAGGGTAAAGCATCCGTGGCAAAAGGGAATCGTTGCAAGAAGAGGGATTGAATATTGAGAATCAAATCTTTACCTTTAAAGTATGCTTGTCAACTGGCATTATAACAACTTCTTTTCCCTTATGAACATCTAAAAACTGCATTATCTTCTTTGGCAAAGTTATGCTCATTGAACTTCCCGTTTGCCTGATTTTAGTTTCTGTTTCCAATCCCCAGAGCCACAATTCCTTGACCGTTTTCTCTATTTGCTCTTCTTGTCCCTCATTGAAAGATTCTGCATTGCATTTAGTGCAAACTTCCCCCGCAAAATCTCCAATTTTTTCGCCATAAAGATAATAAGGTATTTTCTTTATCTGCAAAATTCCCTTTTCACATTCCGGACAAATTTCTTTTTTCATTTAGTATAGAGA